>NZ_NQYT01000026.1:0-117103 GCF_009192935.1 Xanthomonas sp. LMG 12461 | reverse complement strand
TCTGCTGTTGATTGAAGCTTTTTCGTCGGACGAGAAGATCTGTAGGAGCGGCTTCAGCCGCGACAGTGAGAGTCCGTTCTGTCTGCCGCGGCTGAAGCAGCCCCTACAATTCAGCGGCCGCCACCCTGGCAGCAAGTGCAAGAGCAAAGCTTTCGCCTGGCGGCGAGTCACTTTTCTTTGCTTGTGCAAAGAAAAGTAACCAAAAGAAAGCACACCCCGCAGCGCGCCCTCCGCGCTGCGCGCTCCGGGTCCGCAGCCACGTCGGGGATTCGCGGAAGGGGCATCCTGCCCCTGCCGCGAACGGCGCACATCCATGTGCGCCGCCCTTCGGGTTTTTCCCCGCCGCGGCTGCCGCGCCGAGGGGACCCGGTAAGTCAAAGGCAGAGCAAGAGCAAATGCAGGAGCAAGAGCAGCAGCAAAAGCGGAGGCCGTCGCAGCGAGCGCGTCCGCGGAGCCGGTCGTGGCGTCCACCGCCGGACACACTGCTGCCGGCATCGCCAGCGACCACCTGCGTGACCACCGCCGATCCCCGCGCGAACGCGCCTTCCACCCTGAGCGCATGCGCCCGCTCACATCCGGAACACCCCGAACCGGCTCGGCTCCGCCGGCGCGTTCAACGCCGCCGACAAGCCCAACCCCAATACCCGCCGCGTCTGCGCCGGATCGATCACCCCGTCGTCCCACAACCGCGCACTGGCGTAGTACGGATGGCCCTGGCGCTCGAACTGCTCGCGGATCGGCGCCTTGAACGCCGTCTCCTCGGCGTCCGACCATTGCCCGCCCTTGGCCGCGATGCCGTCGCGGCGCACCGTCGCCAGCACGCTCGCCGCCTGCTCGCCGCCCATCACCCCGATACGCGCGTTCGGCCACATCCACAGGAAGTTCGGCGAATAGGCGCGGCCGCACATGCCGTAGTTGCCGGCGCCGAACGAACCGCCGATCACCACCGTGAACTTGGGCACCTTGGCGCAGGCCACCGCCATCACCAGCTTGGCGCCGTCCTTGGCGATGCCGCCGTGCTCGTACTTGCGGCCGACCATGAAGCCGGTGATGTTCTGCAGGAACACCAGCGGGATGCCGCGCTGCGCGCACAGCTCGATGAAGTGCGCGCCCTTCAGCGCCGACTCGGAGAACAGGATGCCGTTGTTGGCGACGATGCCCACCGGATAGCCGTGGATGTGCGCGAAGCCGGTGACCAGGGTGGTGCCGTAGCGCGCCTTGAATTCGTCCAGGCGCGAGCCGTCCACCACCCGCGCGATCACCTCGCGCACGTCGAACGGCTTGCGCGGGTCGGCCGGGATCACCCCGTACAGTTCTTCGGCCGGATACAGCGGCGGCTCCGGCGTGCGCAGCGCCAGGGCGGGGGCCGGCTTGCGCCAGTTGAGCTGGGCGACGATCGCGCGGACCCGCGCCAGCGCCTGCAGGTCGTTGTCGGCGAAGTGGTCGGCCACGCCGGAGATGCGCGTGTGCACGTCGGCGCCGCCCAGGTCCTCGGCGCTGACGTCCTCGCCGGTGGCGGCCTTCACCAGCGGCGGGCCGCCGAGGAAGATGGTGCCCTGTTCGCGCACGATCACCGTCTCGTCGCTCATCGCCGGCACGTAGGCGCCGCCGGCGGTGCACGAGCCCATTACACAGGCGATCTGGGCGATGCCCTGCGCCGACAGGTTGGCCTGGTTGTAGAAGATCCGGCCGAAGTGGTCGCGGTCGGGAAACACCTCGTCCTGCAGCGGCAGGAACGCGCCGCCGGAATCGACCAGGTAGATGCACGGCAGGCGGTTCTGCTGGGCGATCTCCTGCGCGCGCAGGTGCTTCTTCACCGTGATCGGGTAGTAGGTGCCGCCCTTGACCGTGGCGTCATTGGCGACGATCACGCATTCCACGCCGGAGACGCGGCCGATGCCGGCGACCACGCCGGCGCACGGCACCTCGTCGTCGTACAGGCCCAATGCGGCCAGCGGCGCGATCTCCAGGAACGCGCTGCCCGGGTCGAGCAGGGCGTCGATGCGTTCGCGTACCAGCAGCTTGCCGCGGGCCTGGTGCTTGGCGCGGGCGGCCTCGCTGCCGCCCAGGGCGATACGCGCCTGGGTGGTGTGCAGGTCGTCGACCACCGCGCGCAGCGCGGCGGCATTGGCGGCGAAGGCGTCGCTGCCGGGTTGCAACTGGGTCTGGATCGCGCTCATGGCAGAACCGTGGAAAGAAGGAAAGGGCAGGCGGCCGATGTGGGAGGGGCTCTTGTCCCCTTTTGCGGGATCAGCCCCGACGCGCTGACGTCGGAACGGCCTTACGGCCGATGCGCATCCTGCGTGGCATCACTTGGTCCGCTCGAACAACTCGCGGCCGATCAGCATGCGACGGATCTCCGAGGTGCCGGCGCCGATCTCGTAGAGCTTGGCGTCGCGCCACAGGCGCCCGGTCGGATAGTCGTTGATGTAGCCGTTGCCGCCCAGCACCTGGATCGCCTGGCCGGTCAGCCAGGTGGCCTTCTCGGCGGCGTAGAGGATCGCGCCGGCGGCGTCCTGGCGGGTAGTGCGACCGGCGTCGCAGGCGCGTGCCACCGCATACACGTAGGCACGGCAGGCGTTGAGGCCCACGTACATGTCGGCCAGCTTGCCCTGCATCAGCTGGAAGCTGCCGATCGGTTCGCCGAACTGGCGGCGCTCGTGCACATAGGGCAGCACCACGTCCAGCGCCGCGGCCATCAGCCCCAGCGGCCCGCCGGACAGCACCACGCGCTCGTAATCCAGGCCGGACATCAGCACGCGCACGCCGCCGCCGACCTCGCCCAGCACGTTCTCCGCCGGCACCTCGCAGTCCTGGAACACCAGTTCGCAGGTGTTGGAGCCGCGCATGCCAAGCTTGTCCAGCTTCTGCGCGGTGCTGAAGCCGGGCATGCCCTTCTCGACCACGAACGCGGTGATGCCGCGCGCGCCGCCGCTCGGGTCGGTCTTGGCATAGACCACCAGCACGTCGGCGTCCGGGCCATTGGTGATCCACATCTTGTTGCCGTTGAGCACGTAGCGGTCGCCGCGCGCCTCGGCGCGCAGCTTCATCGACACCACGTCCGAGCCGGCGCCGGGTTCGCTCATCGCCAGCGCGCCAACGTGCTCGCCGCTGCACAGTTTCGGCAGGTAGCGCGCCTTCTGCGCCGGGCTGGCGTTCTTGCGCAACTGGTTCACGCACAGGTTCGAATGCGCGCCGTAGGACAGGCCGATCGCGCCGCAGGCGCGGGAGATCTCCTCCATCGCCACCACGTGCGCCAGATAGCCCATCGCGCTGCCGCCGTACTCCTCCTCCACGGTGAGGCCGAGCAGCCCCTGTTCGCCGAGCTTGCGCCACAGCGGCGCGGGAAAGGCGTTGTCGCGGTCGGCCTGCTCGGCCAGCGGCGCGATCTCGCGCGCGGCGAAGGCGGCGACGCTGTCGCGCAGCAGGTCGACCTCCTCGCCCAACTCGAAATTCAACGACGGCATCAGCATGGCGGCAACTCCGGGAATGGCGGGTGGCCGGCGGCGCCTAGAATCGACCCGCGCCGGGCAAGAGCGCCCAGCGTAGCCGGGAACGGTAAAGAAGTGAACAGAAATTCATTAATTGAACTTAGAATCACGCCATGGCCTACAAACGCTCCGCCCTGATGGAAGAACGCCTCGCCGGCAACCGCCAGCGGATCCTGCTGGCGGCGCGCCGGCTGATCGCCGCCGACGGCTTCCGCGGCGCCCCGGTGACCGCGGTGGCGGCCGAGGCCGGGGTCTCCACCGGGCTGATCTACCGGCATTTCCCGTCCAAGGCCGAACTGTTCGTGGAGGTGCTGACCGCCGCCGTGGAGCACGAGCTGACCATCCTGCGCGCCATCGCCGCCGCACCGGCGCCGGCCGCGCAGCGCCTGCGCGATGCCATCGCCTCGTTCGTGCGCCGCGCCCTGGCCGGCCCCGGCCTGGCCTACGCCTTCATCGCCGAACCGGTGGAACCGGAGGTGGACGCCGAGCGCATCCGCTGCCGGCGCCTGCTCGGCGACGTGTTCAAGGGCATCCTGGCCGACGGCGTGGCCGCGGGCGAGTTCCCCGCGCAGGACCTGGAGGCGGCCGCGGCGTGCCTGGTCGGCGCCTACACAGAGGCCCTGGTCGGCCCGACCGCGCCCAGCCGCGACGGCCCGCGCGACAGCGAGCGCCTGGTCGAGGCCGTGTGCGGGTTCTGCCTGCGCGCGGTGGGCAGCGCCTGAGCGCGACCGGGCGCGCCGCCTGCGCCGAACTGCTGCGATGCAGCACGCATCGCCTGCGATTCCGTGTGCTCCCGGCGTGCCGCGCGGCGCAAACGCTGGCTATACTCGGTCGCGTAGCGGTGGTCCGGATTACCACGTGCCAAAGGGGTGTGATGTGCGGAATTACGACCTCGAATTTCTCAAGCGCTTCTCGATGGTGATCGGCCTGCTGGTGCTGATCACCCTCGGCCTGATCGTGTTCGCGCATTACCTGCAGCGGGCCATCCCGCCGGAGGTGTCGCCGGTGGCGCTCAAGCGCACCGAGGAGCGCATCGCCCCGGTCGGCGCGGTCTACGCCGGCAGCACCGGTGCCGCGGCGCAAGCGGCGGCACAGGCGGCGGCGCTGGCCAAGGCCTCGGCGCAGGCGGCCTACGGCGGCACCACCGACGGCAAGACCATCTTCAACAACCTGTGCACCGCTTGCCACACCACCGGCGTTGGCAAGGCGCCGACGTTGGACCACGCGCATTGGGACAAGCGCATCGCGCAGGGCAAGGAGACGCTCTACAAGCACGCCATCGAGGGCTACACCGGCCCCGACGGCGGCATCATGCCTCCCAAGGGCGGCAATCCCGGGCTGACCGAGGAGCAGATCCACGCCACCGTGGACTGGATGCTGGCCAACCTGAAGTAACCTTGCGCCTCCCGCACGCCACTGCGCCGCCTTCGGGCGGCGCATTCGTTTCCGCGCCCGTCGCGTGCCGGCGCAAACAAGGAGAGTGATCGCATGCGCATGCCGCCGCCATCGTTGTTGTCGTTGCTGCTGCTGGTCGCAGCCCCCGCCGCGCAGGCGCTGACGCCGCCGACGCTGCTGCCGATCGGGCAGTTGCGCCCGGGGCCGCAGGCGCAGGGCGTGGTGTTCGAGGGCGTGGTCACCGCGCGGGTGGAAGCCGGCGGCAGCGGCTACCTGGTGCAGGATGCCGGCGACGACGATCCGCTGACCGCCGACGCGCTGCTGGTGCGCGGCGATGCCGAGCGCGTCCTGGCACCGGGCGACCGCGTGCGGGTGTGGGGCGAGCTGGCGCCGCAGGCCGCCGCGTCGGCCAAGGCCGGCACGGCTTTCGTCGGGCGCAGCGTGCTGGAGCAGGGGCATACCGTGCTGGCACGGGCGCAGCCCTTGCCGCTGCAGGTGCTCGACGCGGCGCCGGCCGACTGGTCGGCGCTGGCCGGCATGCGCGTGCGCATCGCCGCGCCGCTGACCGTGGTCGACAACGATGCGCTGGGCAAGACCGGCGAACTGGGCGTGGCCTTCGGCGGACGCCTGTGGCAGCCCAGCGAGGTGGCCGCGCCCGGCAGCGCCGAGCAGGCGGCGGTGGTGGCCGACAACGCGCGGCGCGGGCTGCGCCTGGGCACGCTCGGTGCGCCGACGCCGACGCCGACGCCGACATCAACATCGGCAACGGCAACGGCAAAACTTCCGGACTATCTGGGGAGTGCCGCTGCACCGCCGCGCGCGGGCAGCACGGTCCAGGACGTGGAGGGCATCGTCGGCGGGGTGATCGATGGCGTGGCACGGCTGTACCCGACCGCCGCGCTGCAGCTGACGCCGCCGCCGGAACCGGCGCCGCCGCAGGTCGACGGCACCTTGCGCATCGCCGCCTTCAACCTGGAGAACTTCTTCAACGGCGACGGCCGTGGCGGCGGGTTCCCGACCTTGCGCGGCGCGCGCACGGCGGCCGAGTTCCAGGCGCAGCTGCGCAAGCTGGTGGCGACGATCCGCCCGCTGCAGGCCGACGTCGCCGCACTGATGGAACTGGAGAACGACGGCTACGGCCCGACCTCGGCGATCGCCAGCCTGGTCGACGCGCTCAATGTCGGCGGCGGCGACTGGCGCTTCGTCGACGCCGGGCGCGGCCCCGGCGACAACCCGATCCGGGTCGGGCTGATCTACCGCGCCTCGCGGGTGAGCCCGGTCGGCAAGCCGGCGATGCTGGAAGGCGGCCCGTTCGCCGAGCACAGCCGGGTGCCGCTGGCGCAGGCCTTCCGTCACGGCAGCGGCGCGCCGTTCGTGGTGGTGGCCAACCACTTCAAGTCGAAAGGGTGCGGCGAAGCCAGTGGCGACGATGCCGACCGCGGCGACGGCCAGGGTTGCTGGAACGCGACCCGCACCGAGTCGGCGCGCCGCCTGGACGCCTGGCTGCGCAGCGACCCCACCGGCACCGGCAGCACGTCCAGCGTGCTGCTCGGCGATTTCAACGCCTATGCGATGGAAGATCCGCTGCGCCTGCTGCGCGACGCCGGCTGGCGCGATGCGCTGCAGGAGGCGCGTGTCGCGCAGCCCTACAGCTTCGTCTACCGCGGCCTCAGCGGCCGGCTGGACCATGCCTTGCTGAGTCCGGCCCTGGCAGCGCGGTTGCGCGGCGCCGCCGAATGGCACGTCAACGCCGATCTGCCCGACAGCGACGGCTACCGCGAGCGCGATCTGCCCGGCCCGTGGCGCAGTTCCGATCACGATCCGTTGTTGCTGGGGTTTGATCTGTAGGCTGGGAGTGGGGAACTGGGAATGGGGAATCGGAAAAGCCGATTGTCGGCCTTCCTTTCCCCGTCCTCGATGTGTGGGACATTCCTGCTGGAGGCTCACGTCCTTCGCGAGGCGCACGACCGCCTGTTGTGAGTAGATGTGCTGTGTTTCAGGCCGGTCGCAGTGAGTGTCCGGTCTTACGCTTCACTGCCATCTCTTGAACGTTGCTTCTGTCCATTGTGCGCTGGTCGCACATGTGGCTTGGTGCTGGCCGAAGCTGTGAGATGTGGGTGTTCTCGCGCTAAGAAAGGCGACAGCCTTGTTGCTGTTGCTGTTGCTGTTGCTGTTGCTGTTGCTTTGGCATTTGCCGTTGTTTCTGCTGTTGCCGTTGCTTTGGCTTTTGATTTACCGGGTTCCCTTCCGCAGCGGCGGATGGACCGGGGAAACACCCGAAGGGCGGCGTACATGGATGTACGCCGTTCGCGGCAGGGGCAGGATGCCCCTTCCGCGAATCCCCGGTGCATCCGCGGACCCGGAGCGCGCAGCGCGGAGGGCGCAAGGCAGGGCGCGCTTTCTTTTGGTTACTTTTCTTTGCGCGAGCAAAGAAAAGTAACTCGCCCGAAAGGGCGAAAGCCTTTGCTGTTGCTCGAAGTTTGTGTGTCAGGCGAGAAGGTCTGTAGGAGCGGCTTCAGCCGCGACCAACGTAATCGGTCATGCATGTCGCGGCGTAAGCCGCTCCTACAATCCAGCGGCAGCCGCAGTAGCAGCAAATGCAAGAGCAAAGCTTTCGCCTTGCGGCGAGTTACTTTTCTTTGCTTGTGCAAAGAAAAGTAACCAAAAGAAAGCACACCCTGCCTCGCGCCCTCCGCGCTAACGCGCTCCGGGTCCGCGTCCATCACGGGGATCCGCGGAAGGGGCATCCTGCCCCTGCCGCGGACGGCGCACGTCCCTGTGCGCCGCCCCTTCGGGGTTTTTCCCCGCGATGGCCGCCGCTTCGGAAGGGAACCCGGTAAGTCAAAAGCCAGAGCAACAGCAACGGCAACAGCCAGCGCAACAGCCAAAGCCACGCTGCATCGCACCCTGATCGCCTCGAGCGAAGCGCGCTACACAGCGCGCCCCATGCTCAATGCCGACAACGCCGCCGGTGCCTGCGCCAGTTCCACATATGCGCACCGGCCAGGGCCAGACTGCCGCTCACCGTCATCGCGGTCTCGCTGGCCTCGTCGGGAATGCCGAAAGCGCCGGCCAACAGACCGAGCAGGCCCAGTGCCGCCAGCGTCCACAGCGGCCAGGGCAGCGCGTCGCGCCGGTGCCCGCGCCACAGCGCCAGCCCCGCCAACGGCGCGGCGATCGCCACGAACACCACGTGCACCCACTCGGCCTCGGCCCAGACGCCGAACAACGGCAGCGCCGCGGCCAGCAACGGCAACGCCAGGCAGTGCAGCAGGCACAGCCCGGACAACACCATCGCCGAGGCGTCGAAGAAGGATTGCGGCAGGGATTTCATGGACGGTCACTCCAATGCACAAAGTGTTATATAGTAACATTTCTAGCCCGCCACGCCTCCGCGCCGATGCCCGCCATGTCCACGTCCGCCGTTTCCGATTCCCGCCTTCCCGTCACCGTCCTGTCCGGCTTCCTGGGCGCCGGCAAGACCACCCTGCTCAACCGCGTGCTGCACAACCGCGATGGGCGCCGGGTGGCGGTGATCGTCAACGACATGAGCGAGGTCAACATCGACGCGGCGCTGATCCGCGACGGCGGTGCCGCGCTCAGTCGCACCGAAGAGACCCTGGTCGAGTTCAGCAACGGCTGCATCTGCTGCACCTTGCGCGACGACCTGCGCCAGGAGGTGCAGCGCCTGGCCGAGAGCGGGCGCTACGACTACCTGCTGATCGAATCCACCGGCATTTCCGAGCCGATGCCGGTGGCGGCGACCTTCGCCGTGCGCGACGCCGACGGCCGCGGCCTGGCCGACGTCGCGCGCCTGGACACCATGCTCACCGTGGTCGACGGGGTGAGCTTCCTGCGCGACTTCGGCTCGGCCGAGCGCCTGGCCGACCGCGGCCTGCAGGCCGGGGACGACGACGAGCGCGGGCTGGTCAACCTGCTGGTGGAGCAGATCGAGTTCGCCGACGTGATCGTCATCAGCAAGGCCGACCTGACCGATACGGTCACGCTCGACCGCACCCGCGCGGTGCTGCGCGCGCTCAACCGCGATGCGCGCATCGTCGAGGCCAGCCGCGGCGACGTGCCGCTGGAGCTGGTGCTGGACACCGGCCGCTTCGACTTCGTGCGCGCGCAGCTGGCGCCGGGCTGGATGCAGGCGCTGCGCGGCGAGCACGCGCCGGAGACCGAACAGTTCGGCATCGAAAGCTTCGTCTATCGCGCGCGCCGGCCGTTCCATCCGCTGCGCTTCGCGCGGCTGGCGCAGCGCGGGCTGCGCGACGTGATCCGCAGCAAGGGCTTCTTCTGGCTGGCCAGCCGCATGGACTGGGTCGGCGAGCTGTCCATCGTCGGTGCGGCCACCCAGACCCAGGCCGCCGGCTTCTGGTATGCGGCGCGCGAGCGCGTGGATCGCGGCCTGCTGGATACCCCGCTGGCGTTGCCGCCGTCGCCGCTGCCGTATACCGAGCTGGGCTGGCAGCGCCAGCAAACCGCGTGCTGGAACGCGCCGCCGCCGCAGGCCGAGGAGGTCGGCGATGCGCGCGAGTACGCGGCGCTGCGGGCGATGTGGCATCCGCTGTGGGGCGATCGCCGCCAGGAACTGGCGGTGATCGGCGTCGGCCTGGACGAGGCGCGGGTGCGTGCCGAACTCGATGCCTGCCTGCTCGACGACGCCGAACTGCGGCAGGGGCCGGTGGTGTGGCAGGGCTTGGAAGATCCGTTTCCGGTGTGGCGGCGCTGATGAGCCGGGAGTGGGGAATCGGGACTGGGGAATCGTGAGAGCGCGGTGCGGGCGCTGAGCGTTAGCCGCCTGCGCCCATCGCGATCAGGACGATCGCCGGCACCGCCAGCAGCAGGCCGAGGCGGTTCCAGCGGTTGGTGCGTTCGCCGAACACGGCGATGCCGAGCAGGGTGCCCAGGCCGATCACACCCAGGTTCATCGCCGCGAACACGCTGGCCGGGCTGTCCGGCAGGGCCTGGTGCGCGCGCACGTAGAACAGGATGTTGCCGAAGTTGAGCGCGCCCAGCAGCAGGCCGGCGCCGAGGTTGCGCCAGGACAACGGGGCGGTGCCGCGCAGGTGGCGCCACAGTTGCACGCCCAGCAGCAGCACGAAAGCCAGCGCGAAGGCGACCAGCAGCGAGGCGGCGAACGGCGTGCCGGCCTGGGCGATGCGCTTGAGCAGCACGTCGATCGCGGCGAAGCCGACCCACACCAGCAGCAGCCACGGCGTGGTGCGCGCGGTGCTGTGCGCGGCCGCCTGCGGCCGCTGCACGATGCCGACGATCGCCAGCAGGCCCAGCGCCAGGCCGGCCAGCTTGGCGCCGTTGGCGCGTTCGCCGAACCAGAGGAAGGCCGCCGCCAGCGACAGCAGCAGCGACAGCCGCTGCGCCGCGTCGGTGCGCACGATGCCGGCGTTGGCCACCGCGCGGCCCAGCACCAGGAACAGGCTCGGCAGCAACACGCCCAGCGCCAGCAGCGACACCCACGGCGTGTGCGCATCGCCCAGTGCGGCCAGCGGCGGCTGCAGCAGGGCGGCGCACAGCAGCAACGCCGCCAGGTAGTTCCAGGTCACCGCCTGGGCCAGGTCGATGCGCCGCTGCGGCGCCAGCTTCAGCAGCGCCGAGACCAGCACGCTGCACACCACACTCAACAGGACGAAGACCACACGCAGGATCCGGATCGGGAGGAAAAAGAACGCTGCGTGCACCGCTTCGGCATGTGGCCGCGACCCAGCCCCGCTATTATGACCGCATGACCTCTCCCGCTTTCCCCACCGCTTCCGGCGCGCTGACGCTGCAAGGCCCCGCCGGCCCGATCGAGGCCGCGGTCGATCTGCCCGACGCCGACGTCGCCGCGCTGCCGGTCACCGCCATCGTCTGCCATCCGCTGTCCACCGAGGGCGGCAGCATGCACAACAAGGTGGTAACGATGGTCGCGCGCGCGCTGCGCGAGCTGGGCGTGCGCGTGGTGCGCTTCAACTTCCGCAGCGTCGGCGCGTCTGCCGGCAGCTTCGACCACGGCGACGGCGAGCAGCAGGACCTGGCCGCGGTGGCCGCCTGGGTGCGCGATCAGCGTCCGCACGACGCGCTGTGGCTCGCAGGTTTCAGCTTCGGCGCCTACGTCTCGCTGCGCGCCAGCGCCGCGTTGCAGCCGCAGGTGCTGATCTCGATTGCGCCGCCGGCCGGGCGCTGGGATTTTTCCGGCATGGCGCCGCCGCCGCAGTGGCTGGTGATCCAGGGCGAGGCCGACGAGATCGTCGATCCGCAGGCCGTGTACGACTGGCTGGAGACCCTGGAGGCACAGCCGGAACTGGTGCGCATGCCCGACACCAGCCACTTCTTCCATCGCAAGCTGATCGACCTGCGTGGCGCGTTGCAGCACGCGGTCAAGGCCTGGCTGCCGGCGGCACAGGTGTGAGCGCGGCGGCATTGCCGTCGCAGCGCTACGCCGAGGGCGTGGCGCGCGGCGACTGGCGCGACGATCCGGCCCAGCACGCGGCGCTGGCCGAACTGGACCGCATCCATACCGCGATCGTGGACGGCGACCAGGAGGGCTGGCTGGACCGGCTGTCGGCGTTCTGGAAGAAGCCCGAGCCGGTGCGCGGCCTGTACTTCTGGGGCGGGGTCGGCCGCGGCAAGACCTTCCTGGTCGATCTGTTCTACGACGGCCTGCCGATCGCGCGGAAGTACCGCACGCATTTCCACCGCTTCATGCGCGGCGTGCACGAGCGCCTGCGCGAACATGCCGGGCAGAGCGATCCGCTGGCAAAGATCGCGCAGGAGTGGCGCAGCCGGCTGCGCGTGCTGGTGCTGGACGAGTTCTTCGTCACCGACATCGGCGATGCGATGCTGCTGTCGCGCCTGCTCGAGCGCCTGTTCGCCGAGGGCGTGACCCTGGTCACCACCTCCAACACCGCGCCGCAGAACCTGTACCTCAACGGCCTGCAGCGCGAGAGCTTCCTGCCGGCGATCGGCCTGCTGCAGACCTATTGCGTGGAGCTGTACGCCGAGGGCACCGAGGACTACCGCATGCGCGCGCTGACCCGTTCGCCGGTGTACCGCGCGCCGCTGGCCGAGGACAGCGATGCCTGGCTGGGCGAGCGCTGGGGCGCGCTGACCGGCAATGCCGAGGCGCGCCGCGGCAACATCGAACTGGAAGGGCGCAAGATCCCGGTGCGCGCGCGCGGCAAGAGCATCGTCTGGTTCGATTTCGTCGCCTTGTGCGAAGGCCCGCGCGGTCCCAGCGACTACATCGAGATCGCGCACGAGTTCACCACCGTGCTGCTCGGCGGCATCCCGCACTTCGACCGCATGAACGAGGACGCGGCGCGGCGCTTCGTCAACCTGATCGACGAGCTGTACGACCGCCACGTCAACCTGGTCTGCACCGCGCAGGATCCGCCGCCGCTGCTGTACACCGGCGAGCGCCTGGCCGGTGCGTTCGAGCGTACCGCCTCGCGCCTGATCGAAATGCAGAGCGCCGAGTACCTGGCGGCGGCGCACCGGGTCTGAGCGCAGGAGCGTCTGCGGACGCTCAGCGCACCGCGCCGGGCGCACACAGCCCGGCGACGAAGCGCGGCATCAGGCCCGCGCCGGCGATCTCTTCCAGATAGGCGGCCGCCGGGCAACTGGCGCCGCCTGCGCTGTGTGCGCAGCGGGCCGGCCCGGACGCGCCGTCCTGCGGCAACTGCCGGTCCATGGCCTGGCGCTGCGCCGCGGACAGCCCATCGCGAAACGTCTCCTCGGCATCGAGCAGATCGGCCGGGGTGAGCCGGTCGGTCGGCACGCCGGGGCACTGGCGACGGGTTTCCCGGACCAACGCGTCGGCGCCGGCACCGACCAGCACCGGGCCGTCGGGCAGGGTGTTGGGCACGGCCTTGGGCATGATGGGGGCAGCGCCGAGCGCGGCCAGCAGCAGGAACGATGCGCGCATGCGGAAGCTCCTCGAGTTGCGCGCAGCTTAGTCCTGCGTCGCTGTCAGCACGAGGGGAAGGGCGGCGCCCGCTTCAGCCAGGAGTCGGCAGGGCATAAATATCGCTTGCTATTGAATCGCGCGCTATGTAATGTAGTGCCCATGGACCGTACCTCTGCCCCCGACGCCACCGCCCTGCTGAAGCTGGATACCCAGCTGTGCTTCGCGCTGTATTCGGCCAACCTGGCCATGCACAAGCTCTACCGCGGGCTGCTGCGCGACCTCGGCCTGACCTATCCGCAGTACCTGGTGATGCTGGTGCTGTGGGAGCAGGACCAGCGCAGCGTCTCGGACATCGGCGAGAAGCTGTTCCTGGATTCGGCCACGCTGACCCCGCTGCTCAAGCGCCTGGAGGCGATCGGTCTGCTGACCCGCAGCCGCGCCGCCGAGGACGAGCGCCGCGTGCTGATCGCGCTGACCGCTGACGGCCAGGCGCTGCGCGCGCGCGCGCAGGCGGTGCCGGAAGGCGTGCTGTGCGCGGTCGCCTGCGACCTGCAGCAACTGACCCGGCTCAAGCACGACCTGGAAGAGGTCCGCGGCAAGCTGCAGGCCGCGGCCTGACCGATTCCCGTCCCGATCGCGCATTTCCCTCTACGCATTTCCCTCTACCCCATGGCGCCGCGGCGCCGCCCTCGAAGGAGAACCACCATGGCTTCACCGACCACCATCGCCTACACCGCCACTGCCACCGCCACCGGGGGCCGCGACGGCCGCGCCGCCACCCCGGACAAGGCGCTGGACGTCAAGCTGTCGACCCCGCGCGAACTCGGCGGCGCCGGCGGCGACGGCACCAACCCGGAGCAGCTGTTCGCGGCCGGCTACTCGGCCTGCTTCATCGGTGCGCTGAAGTTCGTCGCCGGGCAGGAGAAGGTGGCGCTGCCGGCCGAGACGAGCATCGAGGGTCATGTCGGCATCGGCCAGATCCCGGGCGGCTTCGGCATCGCCGTGGAACTGCGCATCGCCGCGCCGGGCCTGGAGCGTGCGACGCTGGAATCGCTGGTGGAAAAGGCGCACCAGGTGTGCCCGTACTCCAACGCCACCCGCGGCAACATCGACGTCAAGCTGGTCGTGCTCGACTGAGCCAGCGCGATGTCCGGGCCGGCGCCTGCGCCGGTCCAGGGCGACACACGACGGGCGGCCACTGGCCGCCCGTTCGCGTTGTGGGCGCCGCGCGTGTTGCCACGCACATTGAGACCACCCCGCGGGGGTGCAATAGTGTGAGCTTGATCAAATCGGGCGCGCCATGCTCAGTTCCGCCTACAACGCCGAGACCGTCGCCGCCTTCATCCAGGGCGCACGCCGTCTGCTGGTGCTGACCGGTGCCGGCATGTCCGCCGAGAGCGGGGTACCGACCTTCCGTGGCCAGGACGACAGCCTGTGGTCGCGCTTCGATCCCGAGCAACTGGCCACCGAGGACGCCTGGCGTGCCGACCCCGCCCTGGTCTGGGGCTGGTACCGCTGGCGCATGGCGATCGTGGCGCAGGCCCAGCCGCACGCCGGGCACCTGGCGCTGGCGCGCCTGGCCGAGGTCCGCCACACCACCCTGGTGACCCAGAACGTGGACGACCTGCACCAGCGTGCCGGCAGCGAGGTCGCCGCGCACGTGCACGGCCGGCTGTCGGCGCTGCGCTGCAGCGACTGCGGCCAGCCCTGGCGCGGCTTGCTGCCGCCGATCGACGTGCACACGCCCAGCCAGCGCCTGGTGCCGCCGGTGTGCGCGGCCTGCGGCGGCACGGTGCGCCCGGGCGTGGTGTGGTTCGGCGAGGCGCTGCCGGCGGCGGAGTGGGCGCGCGCGCAGAGCGCTGCCGACGCCGCCGACCTGGTGCTGGTGATCGGCAGTTCCGGCCTGGTCTATCCGGCCGCCAGCCTGCCGCTGCAGGCCAAGGAGCGCGGCGCCTGCGTGGTCGAGATCAATCCCGAACCCAGCGCGCTGTCGGCGCGCGCCGACCTGCACTGGCGCGACAGCGCCGCGGTGGCGCTGCCGTTGCTGCTGCAGCAGTGCATGGTGACCTGAGCGCGTTGCTGGCCGCAGTAACCACGCGCGGCGCTCAGCGCAGCGTGTGCAGGAACGCGTCCACCGCCGCGGTGTAGGCCGAGGGCAGGCCCAGGTCGCGGTTGATCTCGGCGTGGCTGGCATCCTGCGGCAGCACCTCGACGCGGATGCCGCGGGCGCCGGCCTTGCTGGCCAAGTGGCGCGCCTGCGCGCAGGCGTCGGCGCGGCGGCTGGAGCACACCGCCAGCAACGGCGGCGCGCTGGCGCCCATGACGTGGTAAGGCGAGGCGGCGATCCAGTCGCTGCGGACGCTGCCGAAGGCGCGGTCGTACAGCGGCAGATGCCGTTGCTGCATCACCTGCTCCACGTCCATCGCCGCACTGTCCAGCGCCACCGTGCCCAGCGGGCGGCGCGCCCCGGCC
The DNA here is from genome assembly GCF_009192935.1 of Xanthomonas sp. LMG 12461. Lineage (NCBI taxonomy): Bacteria > Pseudomonadati > Pseudomonadota > Gammaproteobacteria > Lysobacterales > Lysobacteraceae > Xanthomonas > Xanthomonas sp. LMG 12461. The sequence goes on along the minus strand of NZ_NQYT01000026.1, from coordinate 101,836 downwards.
TGCGCCAGCAGGTCCGGCGACAGGTCCAGCAGACTCACCAGATGCGCGCCGGCCGAATGGCCCATCAACACCAGGCGCGCCGGGTCGGCGCCCCACTGCGGCGCCAGTTGCTGGATGCGCGCGACCGCGCGCGCCACGTCTTCTGCCTGCGCAAGCGGCGTGGCCTGCGGCAGCAGGCGGTAGTTCACCGACACCAGCACATGGCCCTGCGGCAGCCAGTGCGCGACCTTGTTGGCGGCCACGCCGGGGTTGTCCTTGTCGCCGTCGGCCCAGCCGCCGCCGTGCACCATCACGATCAGCGGCGCCTGACGTGCGCCGGCCGGCAGGTACACGTCCATGCGCTGCGCCGGGTCCGGGCCGTAGGCGACGTCGCGCAGCACCTGCGCGCCGGCGGGCAAGGGCGCGCGTGCGCCGTCGGCGCCGTCGCGCGTGGCCAGGCGCTGCAGCAGGCGGGCGCGCAAGCGCCCGTCCTGGGCGTGGACGGGGACGGCGAGCAACGGCAGCAGCAACATCAGGGCGAGCAGGCCGTGGGTGGGCGAGGGGCGTGACAGGCGCATGGGCGGATCACTCCATGGAGGACGGAGAGGAGGGGCGTGGCGCGGCCGACGCGTGCGGGCGTCGGCGCACGCCGGGTTCAGGCCGGGCGCAGATGCAGGATGGCGCACAGACCGTGTGGGGCGATGGGCTGCAGCAGCAACGCGCCGCGATGCTGGCGCGCGACGCGCTCGACGATCGCCAGGCCCAGTCCGCTGCCGCCATGGCCGCCGTGCACGAACGGCTGCGGCGCGCGTGCGGCCAGCGCCGGGTCCAGGCCGGGGCCGTGGTCGCGCACCTCGATGCGCCAGCCATCGCCGCCGTCGCCGTGCAGGCGCAACTGGAACGGCGCGGCGCCGTGCCGTTCGGCATTGCCGACGAGGTTGCCGAGCGCGCGCTGCAGCGCCAGCGGCCGCCCGTGCAGCGGTGCCTGCGCGGGCAGGACGGCCTCCCAGCCGGGCTGCGCCGCGCCCAGCGTCTGCCGGCAGAGGTCGGCCAGGTCCAGGGCCACGGCCGGTTCGTCGCGGCCGTCGCGGGCGTAGGCGATGAACTGCGCCAGGATCGCGTCGATCTCGCCGATGTCGCGCTCCATGCCCTCGCGCAGTTCCGGCTCCACCTGCGGCAGCAGCGCCAGCGCGTACTGCAGCCGGGTCAGCGGGGTGCGCAGGTCGTGGGAGATGCCGGCCAGCAGCAGCGCACGCTCGGCCGCGGCGTGGCGCACGTCGGCGCTGGCCGCGGTGAGCGCCTGCGCCAGCGCGGCGACCTCGCGCGGACCGCCGGTGGCGATCGGTGCGGCCTGTTCGCCGCGGACCAGGTGCGGCGCGGCCTGCGCCAGTTGCCGCAGCGGCCGCACCAGGCGCCGCGCGACCAGCGCAGCGGCCAGCCAGACCAGCAGCGCGCAACCGGCCAGCATCGCCACCGAGAACCGGCGCAGGCCGTGCTCGCGCGGCTGGCTGGAGAACGCCACCCACAGCGGGGTCGGCGTGGCCAGTTGCAGCCACAGGGTGCCGTCGGCATCGCGGCGCAGCGCGCGCCCGGGGCCGAGCTGATCGGCCGCGCGGCGCTGCATCGCGTCGGCCAGCGGGCCGGCGGCGCTGGCGGTGGGCGGCGCGCTGCGCAGTTGCAGGCCGGCCTCGCGCAACGCCGGCGTCAGCGCCGCGGCGGCCGGCGAGCGCTGCAGCGCCTCGGCGACATTGGCGAAACCGTGCAGCACGCGCAGTTGCTGCTGCGCTGCCGGCCGCAGCGCCAGTTCGCGGCCGAGCAGCAGCGCCAGCAGGCCGGCGCCGGCCAGCACCAGCGCGATCACCAGCGCCAGTTGCCCGAACAGGCTGCGCGGCCAGCCGCTGGCGCGGGAGGCAGGCGCGCTCATGCCTGCGGCCCCGGCGGCACGTACACGTAGCCCACGCCCCACACGGTCTGGATCAGCCGCGGCGTGCGCACGTCGTCCTCCAGCAGCTTGCGCAGCCGCGCCACGATCACGTCGATGCTGCGCCCCAGCGGCTCGTGTTCGCGGCCGTGCGCCAGGCTGGAGAGGCGGTCGCGGCTCAGCGGCTGCTGCGGGTGCCGCAGCAGCACCGACAGCACCGCGAACTCGGCGGTGGTGAGTTTCAGCGGTTCGCCGTCGCGGCGCAGCTCGCGCCGTCCCAGGTGCAGGCGGAAGCGGCCGAAGCCGATCTCCCCGCCGTCCGGCTGCGGCGCGCCGGCCCCGCCCGGGCGGGTACGGCGCAGCACCGCGCGGATCCGCGCCAGCAGCTCGCGCGGGTTGACCGGCTTGGGCAGGTAGTCGTCGGCGCCGATCTCCAGGCCGACGATGCGGTCGATCTCGTCGCCCTTGGCGGTCAGCATCACGATCGGGGTGGCGTCGCCCTGGCCGCGCAGGCGCCGGCAGATCTCCAGGCCGTTCTCGCCGGGCAGCATCAGGTCCAGCACCACCAGGTCGTAGTGGCCGCGCGCCAGCGCCTGCTGCAGCTGCACGCCGTCGGCCACCGCCTTGACCGCGAAGCCCTGGCTCTCCAGGTAGCGGCACAGCAGGGCGCGCAGGCGGTCGTCGTCGTCGACCAGCAGCAGGCGGGGAGCGGGCGCGGCATCGTCCATGGACGCCACTATCGGTTGCGCCGCGGCCCCGCGGCAACGGCCGCCGCGGCGCAACTGTAAGCGGATGTTTCCGCCGCGGCGTTCGGCAACATTTGCTGGCCGATGCGGCGCCCGCGGCGCCGGCGCCATGGCTACGGTGACGCTCGGCAGCACGCCGCTGCCGTCACCGGAGAACGCCATGTCGCTGTCCTGTCGCATCACTCCCTTGCTGCTGGCGCTGGCCGCCGGCGTCCTGGTCGCGCCCAGTGCACCGGCACGCGAACACACACGCACGCGCACCGCCGGCGGCACCGACGGCGTCCGCCACGCCGCCGTGCAGGCCAGCGCCAGCGGCGCGCACGGCAGCGTGCAGCGCGCCCGCCAATGGCAGGCCGACGGCCAGGGCAACGCCAGCGCGCGCAGCGCCGCTACCCGCACGACCGCCGCCGGCGGCAGCGCCACGCGCCAGGGCAGCGCCGAGCGCAACGCCGACGGCAGCGCCAGCCGCCAGGGCAGTGCCAGCGTCCAGCGCGCCGACGGTGCCAGCGCGAGCAGCAGCGGCAGCCTGGCCCGGGCCGCCGACGGCACGCTCAGCGGCAGCCGCCAGAGCAGCGTCGATGGCACGCGGGGCAGCTACCAGGGCAGCACCAGCGTGCAGGACGGCAGTGTCGTCCACACCGGGACCTGCACCGATGCGAGCGGCATCTTGGTGCCGTGCCGGCCGTAGGCGAGGGTGCGGTGTCGGGGGATGTTCGGGGGCAGGAATGCCCCTGTCCGCGGCCGACTTCACGACCCCGTCACGGCCGCGAACGGCCGCCGCGGCGGGACCGGAATCGGCCGTCGGCGGCAAACCGTTGCCAGGCTTAGGTTTTCGTAATTTCACCCATATTTAGCGTTGACGTCGCCGACCGACCCCACTATCTTGGGGTGGTCGGTTCCGGCGGCCCCAAGCCGCGGGATCAAAAGGGAAGCCGGTGCGGCGTGCCAACGCCAACTCCGGCGCTGCCCCGCAGCGGTAATTGGGAACGAACCCGTCATCCGCACTGAGGCGCCCGCCTTGGGAAGCGACGGGCTAGGAACCGGCCACGGCCGTTGCCCATCAGCCCGAAGACCTGCCGACAGCCGCGCGAAGCACACCGCGCGGCGCCGACCGCGCGCTCTCCGGGGGGAGAGGGTCGGTGCAGCGATGACCGCCCGCAGGCCCGGTGCCTGCGCCGTTTGCAGTCTTCGCGACACCGCCCGCCACCTGCGAACCCGGTCGGACCGCTGCCTGCGAGGGTCGGGCGGCCGCGTGCACCACGCTTGGAGACCTTCATGAGCCAGACCCACAGCCTGCCGGCCACCGCGTCCGTCGACGCCGCCGTCGACCCCACGACCGCTGCCGCCACTGCCCAGCCTGAGCCGACGGCCAGCAGCGAGCCGAGCAACGACCAGCGCGCCGTGACCTGGATCGTCAAGGACGGCGGCAACCGCCGCATGGCCTTCGACCGCTCGCGCCTGCAGCGCACCCTGGACCGGATCCACGCCGAGTTCCCGCAGCTGGACGTGAGCGACTACGAGCGCAAGGCCTTCGCCTTCATCGAGAAGAAGGAAAGCCTGTCGGCCGACGACATGGTCGACTACCTGATCCGCGAGGCCGAGTCGCGCGTGGACATCGCCACGCCGGAGTGGGAGTACTTCGCCGCGCGCCTGTACCTGGACCGCCTGTACAAGCGCGCCAGCAAGAACCGTTTCTACGATGCCGGCGAGAAGTACGGCTCCTACGTCGGCCTGCAGGAAAGCCTGGCCGACCGCGGCGTGTACTCGATCGACATCCTCAAGAACTACTCCAAGGACGAACTGGCCGAAGCCGGCCGCATGATCGATCCGGAGCGCGACAAGCTGTTCGCCTACAACGGCCTGTACCTGCTGGCCACGCGTTACCTGGCCACCGACAACTCGCGCAAGGTCTACGAACTGCCGCAGGAGCGCTGGCTGACCATCGCCCTGTACCTGATGCAGGACGAGAAGCCGCGCGAGCGCCGCATGCAGCTGGTCGGCGAGGCCTACTGGGCGCTGTCCAACCTGTACATGACCGTGGCCACGCCGACCCTGGCCAACGCCGGCAAAATCGGCGGGCAGCTGTCGAGCTGCTTCATCGACACCGTCGACGACAGCCTGCAGGGCATCTACGACTCCAATACCGACGTGGCGCGCGTGTCCAAGCACGGCGGCGGCGTCGGCGCCTACCTAGGTTACGTGCGTTCGTCCGGCTCGGCGATCCGCGGCGTGAAGAACTCCAGCGGCGGCGTGGTGCCGTGGATCAAGCAGCTCAACAACACCGCCGTGTCGGTGGACCAGCTCGGCCAGCGCAAGGGCGCCATCGCCGTGTACCTGGACATCTGGCACCGCGACATCGAGGCGTTCCTGGACCTGCGCCTGAACAACGGCGACCAGCGCCTGCGCGCGCACGACGTGTTCACCGCGGTGTGCGTGCCGGACATCTTCATGGAAGCGGTGGAGCGCCGCGGCGAGTGGTACCTGTTCGACCCGCACGAGGTGAAGGAGGTCAAGGGCTGGTACCTGCAGGACTTCTTCGACGAGAAGCGCGGCGAAGGCAGCTTCCGCGCCCGCTACGAGGAAGTGGTGGCCGACGAGCGCATCGGCCGCAAGGTGGTCAAGGCCATCGACATGTTCAAGCGGATCATGGTCAGCCAGCTGGAGACCGGCAATCCGTTCATGTTCTATCGCGACGAAGTCAATCGCATGAACCCGAACAAGCACCAGGGCATGGTCTATTCCAGCAACCTGTGCACCGAGATCCTGCAGAACATGAGCCCGACGCGGGTCATCCAGGAGATGATCAGCGGCGACCAGATCGTCACCACCAAGCAGGCCGGCGACTTCGTCGTGTGCAACCTGTCCTCGGTGAACCTGGGCCGCGCGGTCACCGCGCAGCCGGACCTGCTGTCGCCGGACATCCTGGAGCGGCTGATCCGCGTCCAGGTGCGCATGCTCGACAACGTCATCGACCTCAACGAGCTGCCGGTGCCGCAGGCCACCATCACCAACCAGAAGTACCGCGCGATCGGCCTGGGCACCTTCGGCTGGCACCACCTGCTGGCGCAGAAGGGCATCGACTGGAATTCGCCGGACGCCGAGGCGTACAGCGATTCGCTGTACGAGCGCATCAACTACCTGACCATCCAGGCGAGCCTGGCGCTGGCCAAGGAGAAGGGCGCGTACAAGGTGTTCAAGGGCAGCGACTGGCAGAACGGCGAGTACTTCACCAAGCGCGGCTACGACAGCGCCGAGTGGCAGGAACTGGCCGCGCAGGTGAGCGTGCACGGCGTGCGCAACGCCTGGATGGTGGCGGTGGCGCCGAACATGAGCACCGCGCAGATCGCCGGTTCCACTGCGTCGATCGACCCGATCTACAGCGCGTTCTACTACGAAGAGAAGAAGGACTTCCGCCGCCCGGTGGTGGCGCCGGGGCTGACCGTGGACACCTATCCGTATTACGAGAAGGGCGCCTACAAGGTCGACCAGTTCGCCAGCGTGCGCCAGAACGCGCGCCGCCAGCGCCACGTCGACCAGTCGATCAGCTTCAACTTCTACGTGCCCAGCGGCATCCGCGCCAGCACCCTGCTGGACCTGCACATGACCGCGTGGAAGGAAGGCCTGAAGACCACCTACTACGTGCGCTCCAACGACATCGACATCAGCGAGTGCGAGTGGTGCTCGAGCTGATCGCCGGCGTCTGACGCCCGCGCCGCGCGGCAGGCCGGTCCTGCCGCGCGCGTCCCGCATTCCCGCGCCGCCCGCCGGCGCCGTTCACCCGACTATCGAAGCACATCCATGGCCATCGCGCTCGACCGCATCAAGATCCTCGAACCGCTGCACCCCAACCGTTCCACCGGCATCATCAACGGCACCACCAGCGGCATCCTCAACTGGAACGACATCCCGTACCCGTCCTTCTACCGGGCGTACAAGGAGCTGTCGACCAACTTCTGGATCCCCGACGAAGTGGACATGAAGGGCGATGCCAAGCAGTACGGGGAGCTGTCGGCGCGCGAGAAGAACGCCTACGACTCGATCATCGGCCTGCTGGCCACGCTGGATTCGCCGCAGACGCGCTTCATCTACAACGTCGCCGAATACATCACCGACCCGGCCGCGCACGCCAACGCCGCGATCATCGGCCAGCAGGAAGTGATCCACAACGAGAGCTACTCGTACGTGCTGGCCTCGATCGCCGGCCTGGCCGACCAGAACCGCGTGTTCGAGATCGCGCGCACGCATCCGACCATCATCGCGCGCAACCAGCCGATCATGCAGGCCTACGACGACTTCATGCGCGAGAAGACCGCAGAGACCCTGCTGCGCTCGCTGATCCAGTCCTCGATCCTGGAAGGCATCAACTTCTATTCCGGCTTCGCGTATTTCTACAACCTGGTGCGGCAGAACCGCATGACCGGCACCGGCAAGATCATCAGCTTCATCAACCGCGACGAGCTGGCCCACACCAAGTTCATCAGCGAGCTGATCCGCGCCATCATCGGCGAGAACGCCGAGTTGCAGACCAACGAACTGACCGACTACGTGCACCAGGCCTTCGAGCATGCGATCCGCCTGGAGACCGAGTGGTCCTCGGAAGTGCTCGACGGCATCGAGGGCATCGACGTGGACGAGATGATCCAGTACGTGAAGTACCGCGCCAACAAGATGTCCGGCATGCTCGGCATCGAGAAGCTGTACAGCGGCGCCAGCGACAACGTGATGCCGTGGATCAAGGCCTACGCCGACAACTTCACCGAGACCAAGACCGACTTCTTCGAGATGCGCAACGCCAGCTACAAGAAGACCAACTCGGACAACGGCTTCGACGATCTGTAAGGAGCCGGGATTGGGGAATCGGGAATGGGGATTGGCAAAAGCAAACCCCGCCCTGACGAATCCCGAATCCCCATTCCCGAATCCCCGCCCCATGCACATCCTGCTCGCCTACGCTTCGCTCAGCGGCAACACCCGCGACGTCGCCCGCCGCGTGCATGCGCAGTGCGAGGCGGCCGGGCACGCGGTCACCTGGATCCACACCGACCTGCAGACGTTGCAGGGCGCGCTCGGCGACGCCGCGCGTGCGGCGGACTTCGACCTGCATCTGCTCGGCAGTTGGAGCGACAACGCCGGGCGCACGCCGGCGGAGATGAAGCGCTATATCGCCGAGCTGGTCGAGGCGGCCGGCAAGACGATCGAGGTGGCGGCGTTCGGCACCGGCGAAACGCAGTGGGGGCTGGAATACTACTGCGGGGCGGTCAAGCGCATCGCGCGGTTCTTCGACAGTGTTTATCCATTGCTGGAGATCGAGCAGATGCCGCATGGCGACCGCGACAACGCTGCGATCGACGCGTGGTGCGCGCAGGTGCTGGCGTTGCGCGCGGCGCGCGCGTCATTGGCAGGCGCAGTGCCGGTGGCCGCTGCCGAGCCGGTTTCCGCGGGCGCGGCTGGCTTCGCTGCGAGGGTATTGCCGTTGCCTGGCAGCGGCTGACGCCGTCGTCGTTCATCCGTTTTCCTGGCATCGCCGGCGTCCCCATCGCACGCCGGGCTTCTTCCGACATCAGACAAGGTTTCGTTCCATGCTCACCACCATCACCGTCTCCAGTGCCGAACAGTTCGCCGATGCCCTCGCCGCGCACCCGCGTGTGCTGGCCGATTTCAACAAGGACAACTGCCCCGGCTGCCGCATGCTCGACAAGTCGCTGGAGCGTTTCGCCGAGGGCGAGAGCGCGCAGGGCGTGACCCTGCTCAAGGTGAAGATGGAAGACGTGGGCGAGGAGTTCTTCCGCGCGCAGGGCCTGCGCCAGACGCCGACGCTGATGCTGTTCCGCCAGGGCGAGGAAGTGGCGCGGGTGCCAGGCTTCGTGCCGCCGGCCAAGATCGACGAAGCGGTGCGCACGCATCTGGGCTGAGCGCGTCGCGTTCCTCGTACCTCGTATCTCATAGGAGCGGCTTCAGCCGCGACGGGCTTCACCGATAGAGCTTATCGCTGCCAAAGCTCACTCTTGCGGTTGTGCTTGTCCGACGCGTAAATCAAGCAGCAACAGCAATAGCAATAGCAATAGCAACGGCTTTCGCCTTGCGGCGAGTTACTTTTCTTTGCTTGTGCAAAGAAAAGTAACCAAAAGAAAGCGCGCCCTGCCTTGCGCCCTCCGCGCTGCGCGCTCCGGGTCCGCGGATGCACCGGGGATTCGCGGAAGGGGCATCCTGCCCCTGCCGCCCTTCGGGTTTTTCCCCGGTCCATCCGCCGCTGCGGAAGGGAACCCAGTAAGTCAAAAACCAACGCAACATTAATAGCAAAAGCTATTGCGGATACCGCGCATACATACGTCATTGCATGGTGATGCGCCTGACCTCGGCACGCCGGCACAGCCACCTGTAAGCCACGCACAACCGCGCCTGCAGCTTCTTCGAAAACCAACGTCGTTGCGTGTCCACCGCGATCAACAGCCGACATGGGCTACCACGCGGAGCGCATTCGCTGGCGGACACTGGAATGACGCGGGCGTGCACTGCAGCGGCAGTCGCTTCGGCCTTTGCTGTTGCTTCGGCTTTTGACTTACCGGCCGGTTCCCTTCCGCAGCGGCGGCCAGTGCGGGGAAACACCCGAAGGGCGGCGTACATGGATGTACGCCGTCCGCGGCAGGGGCAGGATGCCCCTTCCGCGGATCCCCGTGCTGGACGCGGACCCGGAGCGCGTAGCGTGGAGGGCGCGTAGGCAGGGTGTGCTTTCTTTTGGTTACTTTTCTTTGCACAAGCAAAGAAAAGTGACTCGCCGCAAGGCGAAAGCCTTTGCTGTTGCTGTTGCTGCTGCTTGATTTACACGTCGGACAAGCACAGCCGCACGAGTGAGCGTTAGCAGCGATAAGCTCTATCGGTAAAGCCCTTCGGGGCTAAAGCCGTTCCTGCATTGCTGCTAGGGGAGTGCAGCCCCCTACCCACGCCTGCCCGCCGCATGCCCCTGCGCCAACTGCCACAGGTGGCGCACGATCGGCATCGCCTGTGCGGTGGCCGGCAGCGCGGCCAGGGCCAGGCGCGCCATCGGCACGCGGCCTTCGATGTCCAGGTAGCGCACGCCGGGCAACTGCACCTGCGCGGTCGAGGCGGGGACCACCGACACGCCCAGTTCGGCGGCCACCAGGTTGACGATGGACGACATCTGCGGCGCTTCCTGTTCGATCTTCAGCTCGAAGCCGGCCTGGCGGCAGGCATCGAGGATCTCGTCGTACAGGCTGGTGCCGAAGCTGCGCGGGAACAGGATGAACGGTTCGCCGGCCAACGCCGACAGCGGCGCGCGGCGGCGCCTGGCCAGGCGATGCGCCGCCGGGACGGCGATCTTCATCGGCTCGTCGGGCAGCTTGAGCAACTGCAGTTCCGAGGGCGTGGCCACGCTGTAGCGGATGAAGGCCGCATCCAGCCGCCCCTGCAGCAGCGCGGCGAGCAGGCCGGCGGTGTTGGTCTCCTCCAGCGCCAGGGTCACCGCCGGCCAGCCGCGGCGGAAGCCGCGTACCAGGGTCGGCACGATCGGGTTGAACGCGGCCGAGGCGGTGAAGCCGAGCCGCAGCACGCCGCTCTCGCCGCGTGCGGCGCGGCGTGCGGCATCGCCGGCGCGTTCCAGGTCGGCGAGCACGCGCCGGGCTTCGGTGCGGAAGGCGCGGCCGGCATCGGTGAGTTCGGCGCCGCGCGGCGTGCGCACGAACAACGGCGTGCCCAGTTCCTCCTCCAGTGCGCGGATCTGCTGGCTCAGCGGCGGTTGTTGGATGCCCAACTGCGCGGCGGCGCGGGTGAAGTGCCCGGCCTCGGCCACGGCCAGGAAGTAGCGCAGGTGGCGCAGTTCCATGTCATATCCAGAACATATGGAGAGTGGGGCGATCATATATTGGACGCCGGGTGACGGCAGGCGAATACTGGCCATCCGTTTTCCGCCGCGACCCACACCGTGAACGCCTCCAGCCAATGCCCGCCGGTGCACGCCGTGGACGATGCGCCGCTGTTGCGCATCCGCCTGGCGCTGTTCCTGGCCGGCTTCGCCACCTTCTCGCTGCTGTACAGCGTGCAGCCGCTGTTGCCCGAGTTCGCACGCGAGTTCGGGCTCAGCGCGGCGGCCAGTTCGCTGCCGCTGTCGCTGGCCACCGGCGGCCTGGCGATCGCGATCTTCTGCGCTGGCGCGGTGTCGGAAACGCTGGGACGGCGCGGGCTGATGTTCGTGTCGATCGCGCTGGCCGCGCTGCTCAACCTGCTGGCGTCGTGCCTGCCGCACTGGGGATCCCTGGTGGTGGTGCGCGCGCTGTCCGGCATCGCCCTGGGCGGCGTGCCGGCGGTGGCGATGGTGTACCTGGCCGAGGAACTGCCGGCGAGCCGGCTCGGCGCTGCCACCGGGCTGTATGTGGCCGGCAATGCGTTCGGCGGCATGGTCGGCCGCATCGGCATGAGCATGCTCACCGACCACTTCGACTGGCGCGTCGCGCTGGCCACGCTGAGCACGGTGGATCTGCTGGCCGCGGTCGGCTTCGTGTGGCTGCTGCCGCCGTCGCGGCACTTCGTGCGCCGCCAGGGAGTGAATCTGCGCTTCCACCTGCGCGCCTGGGGCGGGCATCTGCGCGATCGCCACCTGCCGTGGCTGTTCGCGATCCCGTTCCTGGCGATGGGCGTGTTCGTCAGCGTCTACAACTACGCCGGCTTCCGCCTGGGCGGGCCGGAGTTCGGGCTGAGCCAGAGCCAGCTCGGCATGATCTTCAGCGCCTACGTGTTCGGCATCGTGTCGTCCTCGGTCGCCGGCGCCGCGTCGGACCGGTTCGGCCGCGGCCCGGTGGTGCTGGCCGGCATCGCCATCGCGGCGCTCGGCGTGGCGCTGACGCTGGCGCATGCGCTGGTCCCGGTCATCGCCGGCATCGTGCTGCTGACCATCGGCTTCTTCGTCGCGCATTCGGCGGCCAGCGCCTGGGTCGGGCGCCTGGGCGGGCAGTTCAAGGGCCATGCCGCGTCGCTGTACCTGCTGGCGTACTACGCCGGCGCCAGCGTGATCGGCTCGCTCAGCGGCGCGGCGTGGCAGCACGGCGGCTGGAGCGCACTGGTCGCGTGTTGCCTGGTGTTGCTGGGCATCGGCCTGGTCGCCGCGCAGGTGCTGCGCCGCGGCGCCGACGACAGCCGCCCCTACGGCCGCTTCGGGCCGCATCCGCCGCGCGGCGAGTGAGCCGCCCTCCAACGAGCATTCCGCAATGCAGATCGACCATCTCGACCATCTGGTCCTCACCGTCGCCGACATCGACGCCAGCTGCGCGTTCTATGCGCAGGTGCTGGGCATGCGCGTGGTGACCTTCGGCGAAGGCCGCAAGGCGCTGGCGTTCGGCGCGCAGAAGATCAACCTGCATCGGCATGGTCACGCGTTCGACCCGAAGGCGCGGGTGCCCACGCCGGGCTCGGCCGATCTGTGCTTTCTCACCGCCACGCCGCTGGCGCAGGTGGCCGAGGAACTGCGCGCTGCCGCCGTGCGGATCGAGGACGGGCCGGTGCAACGCACCGGCGCCCGCGGCCCGATCCTGTCGCTGTACTTTCGCGATCCGGACGGCAACCTGATCGAGGTCGCCAACCCGTTGTGATGGGAGCCGCGTTGGCACCAGACCTGTGCCGTCCGCGCGCTGCCTGACCCTGACCCTGTGCCGCCGCCGGTCCGTCGTTCGTGCCGAGCGCTGTCCACACCTGCGGCAATCACAGGCCTTGTGTTGCCGGCCAGCACGCACTACATACAGCGGCACGGCCGCCGCAATGGCGCGCGCCTTCACACCGACGGGAGCCGCCTGATGTCGCAGTTGCTGCAGGATCACCCCGCGTCCGCACAGCCAGCGGCGTCCGCGCTGGAAGCGTTCGTCGACCGCCATCGGCGCCTGTTCGTGCTGACCGGTGCCGGCTGCAGCACCGACTCGGGCATTCCCGACTACCGCGACGCCGCCGGCGACTGGAAGCGTGCGCAGCCGGTGACCTACCAGGCCTTCATGGGCGAGCTGGCGACGCGGCAGCGCTACTGGGCGCGCAGCCTGCTCGGCTGGCCGCGCTTCGGCCATGCCCGGCCCAATGCCACCCATGCCGCGCTGGCGCAGCTGGAAGCGCGCGGCCAGGTCGAAGTGCTGCTGACCCAGAACGTGGATGGCCTGCACCAGGCCGCCGGCAGCCGCGCCACCATCGACCTGCACGGGCGTCTGGACGTGGTGCGCTGCATGGGCTGCGAGCGGCGCATGCCGCGCGAGGCGTTCCAGCAGCACCTGCTGCAGCACAACCCGCAGTGGGCGACGTTGCAGGCCGCGCCGGCGCCCGACGGCGATGCCGACCTGGAGGGCGAGGATTTCGCCAGCTTCGTGGTGCCGGCCTGCACGCACTGCGGCGGCGTGCTGAAGCCGGACGTGGTGTACTTCGGCGAGAACGTGCCGCGCGAGCGTGTGGCCAGCGCCTTCGCGCATCTGCAGCGCGCCGACGCGGTGCTGGTGGTGGGTTCGTCGCTGATGGTCTATTCCGGCTTCCGCTTCGTGCAGGCCGCGGCCAAGGCCGGCCTGCCGATCGCCGCGGTCAACCTGGGCCGCACCCGCGGCGACGATCTGCTGAGCCTGAAGCTGGAGCAGCCGTGCGCGCAGGCGCTGTCCTTCCTGCTGCCGGCGGCGGCGCGCGTTCCGAATCCCGGCACGAACTGATCCATCGGCAGTGGTTGATCGCGCCGCATGGCAGGAGTGCAATGGTCGCTTGCCGCGCCGCGCGCGGCGTTTCCATGGATCCGTATCGTGAGTCACTTGTTCTCGCCCCTCGCGCTGGGGCCGCTGTCGCTGTCCAACCGCATCGTGATCGCGCCGATGTGCCAGTACTCGGCCGAGGACGGCCGTGCCAGCGACTGGCATGTGCAGCATCTGGGCCAACTGGCGCAGTCCGGCGCCGGGTTGCTGATCCTGGAGGCGACCGCGGTGGAGCCGCGCGGGCGCATCAGCTACGCCGATCTGGGCCTATGGGACGACGCCACCGAGGCGGCGCTGGCCACGGTGTTGCGTTCGGTGCGGCGTTGGTCGCCGATGCCGCTGGGCATCCAGCTCGCGCATGCCGGGCGCAAGGCGTCCACGCACAAGCCCTGGGACGGCGGCGGCGCGATCGCGCCCGAGCAGCCGAACGGCTGGCAGACGGTGGCGCCGTCGGCGCAGGCATTCGCCGACGACGGCCCGTCGCCGCAGGCGCTGGACCTGGCCGGCATCGACGCCATCGTCGAGGCGTTCGTGGCGTCGGCGCGGCGCGCCGAGCGACTCGGCTTCGAGCTGATCGAATTGCATGCCGCACACGGCTACCTGCTGCACCAGTTCCTGTCGCCGCTGAGCAATCAGCGCGCTGATGCCTATGGCGGCAGCCTGGAGAACCGCATGCGCCTGCTGCTGCGCGTGCATGCGGCGGTGCGCGCCGCGGTGGCGCCGAGCATCGCGGTGGGCGTGCGCATCTCCGCCACCGACTGGGTCGACGGCGGTTGGGACCTGGCGCAGAGCGAGGCGCTGGCGCAGGCATTGCAGGCGCAGGGCTGCGATTATCTGCACGTATCCAGCGGCGGGCTGGACCGGCGTCAGCGCATTCCGGTGGCGCCCGGCTACCAGGTGCCGCTGGCCGAGGCGCTGCACCGCGCGGTGCGCATGCCGGTGATCGCAGTGGGCCTGATCACCGAGCCGCAGCAGGCCGAGGCCATCCTCGCCGAGGACCGTGCCGATGCCATCGCGCTGGCCCGCGGCATCCTCTACGATCCGCGCTGGCCGTGGCACGCGGCCGCCGCGCTGGGCGCGCGGGTACGCCCGTCGCCGCAATACCTGCGTTGCGAGCCGCATGCGGCGCGCGGCGTGTTCGACGCCTGACCGGCGCGCCGCGCGCGCTGGTGGCGTCCTCCATTTCGATTCCTTCAGGGAGCCTGCAATGACGACGATTGGATTTCTCGGCCTGGGCACGATGGGCCAGCCGATCGCGCTCAACCTGCTGCGCGCCGGCCATGCGTTGACGGTCTGGAACCGCAGCGCCGCGGCGGCGCAGCCCCTGCTCGAGGCCGGCGCGCAGCAGGCCGCGCAACCGGCCGATGCGGTGCGCGGGCCGGTGCTGTTCTCGATGCTGGCCGACGACACCGCGGTGCGCGAAACCCTGCTCGATCGCGGCGCGCTGGACGCGCTCACCGCCGGCAGCGTGCACGTCAACATGGCCACCATCTCGGTGACGCTGGCGCGCGAACTGCACGCGCTGCATGCCGAGCGCGGCGTCGCCTACCTGGCGATGCCGGTGCTGGGGCGGGTGGAGGTGGCCGCGGCCGGCCAGCTCAATTTGCTCGCCGCCGGCGACGCCGCGGCACTGGCGCGGGTGCAGCCCTTGCTCGACGTCATCGGACGCAAGACCTGGTATTTCGGCGCCGCCCCGGAACAGGCCAACGCGGTCAAGCTTGCCGCCAACCTGTGCCTGGCCAGCGCCATCGGCACCATGGCCGAGGCGTCGGCGCTGGTGCGCGGGCACGGCGTGGAAGCGGCCGATTTCCTCGACATGCTCACCAGCACCGTGTTCGCCGCCCCGGCCTACCAGACCTACGGCGGCATGATCGCCGAACAGCGCTACAGCCCGGCCGGCTTCAAGGCCACGCTGGGCCTGAAGGACGTGCGCCTGGCGTTGAACGCCGGCGAGACCCGGCACGTGCCGATGCCGCTGGCGGCGGTGCTGCGCGATGCCTTCATCGAGGCGATCGCGCACGGCGACGGCGACCTCGACTGGGCGGCACTGGCCAAGGTCGCCGCGCGCCGCGCCGGCCAGACCTGAAGCGCCGACGGATCTTCAGCGGACCTTGGCGGCGCATGCCGCACACTGCGCACCCGCTTGAGCCTGGCGCGCGCTTGCCGCTAAGGTGCGGCGATTTGCTGGCGCATCACAGGAGGATGCCATGAGTCCGAATTCGTCCGATCCCGGCGACAGAGCCCCGATCCAGCCACCGCGCGCGGTGGTGCGCGAGCCCGTGCCCGGGCCCGATCACCCGGAGCATCCGGACCATCTCCTGTACGCGCAGATCCGCGAGGGCGTGCATGCGCTGGACGCCGCCTGTGGGCGCGCGCCGGACGCGATCAGCGAGCGCATGGTGGCGCGGCTGCTGCCGCTGGCCAAGGAATACGGTTTCGACCAGGTCGACCACGTGGTGCTCAGCCGCGAGATCGGCGACGTGGAGGATGGTGAGAACGTGTTCCTGGTGCGCGGCGACCTGGACGATCCGGCGCACCTGCGTGCGCACATCACCACCCACGAAGCGGTCGGCATGTCGGTGGAGGATTCGCTGGCGCGCCTGGAGAAGGTCAACCGCCGTTTGGCGCTGCGCCTGCGCCCGGAGTGAGCGCAGGCGAGTGAGCAGCGTCCTGGGTGAGGCGTCAGCTTCGATCCTGTTTCCGGGTAAGCATGGCTGAGCCCCTCTCTCTCCGGGAGAGGGGTTGGGGTGAGGGTCCGGGCGCGCAGCGCATGCGGTGTTTCGACTGCACGAGGCTTCGCCCGAACCCTCATCCGCCCCTTCGGGGCACCTTCTCCCGAAGGGAGAAGGGAGCAATAAGCCCCTCTCCCCCGGGAGAGGGGTTGGGGTGAGGGTACGGGTCCCCTATCATCCGCAGATGCGCCATGACTACATCCTGACCCTGTCCTGCCCGGACCGCACCGGCATCGTCTACCGCGTCAGCGGCCTGCTGTTCGAGCACGGCTGCAACATCCTCGACGCGCAGCAGTTCGGCGACGAGGAAAGCGGCCGCTTCTTCCTGCGCGTGCACTTCGACGTGCCGGCCGACGGCGTCGTCGCCGCGGTGAAGCTGCAATTGGAGCCGCTGGCCGCCGACTACGCGATGGACTGGCAACTGCACGACGCGCGCCGCCGCGCGCGCCTGTTGGTGCTGGTCAGCAAGCAGGGCCACTGCCTCAACGATCTGCTGTTCCGCGCGCACAGCCGGCAGTTGCGGGTGGACATCGCCGCGGTGGCCTCCAACCATCCCGACTTCGCCGCGCTGGCCGGGTCCTACGGCGTGCCGTTCCACCACCTGCCGGTGAGTGCCGCCAACCGCGCCGAACAGGAAGCGCAGTTGCTGGCGCTGGTCGAGCGCGAACGCATCGACCTGGTGGTGCTGGCCCGCTACATGCAGATCCTGTCGCCGACCCTGTGCGCGGCCCTGGCCGGACGCGCGATCAACATCCACCACAGCTTCCTGCCCAGCTTCAAGGGCGCGCAGCCGTACCACCAGGCGCACGCACGCGGGGTCAAGATCATCGGTGCCACCGCGCACTACGTCACCGGCGACCTGGACGAAGGCCCGATCATCGAGCAGGACGTGGCCCGGGTGGACCACGCCATGACCCCGCGCGAACTGGTGCGCCTGGGCAGCGACACCGAGTCGCAGGTGCTGGCCCGCGCCGTGCGCCGTCACGTCGAGCATCGCATCCTGCTCAATGGGCATCGCACGGTCGTATTTCGGTGAGGCGGGGAGTGGGGATTCGGGAATCGGGAATGGGGAGCAGCAACAGCAACAGCAACAGCGGCTAAGCACCGGCTTGCCCTAATCCATGGTCGCGGTGCCGACCGTCTGCATCGACGATCATCCCCGCTCTCCAGTCACTGCACGGTGGCATTTCCGATGAAGCTGGGAATGGGGGTCGGGAATAGGGAAGGGGACCATCAGCAGCCGCAGCGCGGCGTTCGCTCTGCCGATTCCCCATTCCCGATTCCCCATTCCCAGCCCTCAACGCGCCGCGTTGGCGTTCATCGTCGCGTTGCGGCTGGCGTCCAGGTACTGCGCCGGATCGCGCATGCCGGTGGTGTGGCACTGGCCGGTGGTGTGGCCGCGGTTGACGCCGCCCGGCAGCTGGCCGTTGACCTGCTCCACGGTGCCGTCCTCCGGATCGCTCAGCACCAGGTCCGAGGCCGCATTGCAGTAGTCGTTGGTGTACCAGTTGGTCTTGGCGAAGGAGGTGGTGTAGTAGTTCACCAGCGCCCGCGCCGAGTTGGGGATGCCGGCCAGCCAGGCCTTGGCGCCGTCGTAGGTCAGGTCGTTGTTGGTGCCGCAGCCCACGCCGAACCACGAGCCCACCGTGGCCAGGATGCCGGCCAGGTTGGTGCCCTGGTAGGGGGTGCCCACCGACTGCATCACCCGCCCGCCGCTGGCGTTGTCCAGGCCGCTCCAGTAGTACACGTACAGATGCAGCGCGGCCATGCCGCCCTGGCTGTGCGCCACCGTGCCGAACGAGTTCCACTGGCTGCCGAACTGCGCCAGGCGCTGCGCGAACTGGTCGTTGCTGCGGTTCTGGTTGACGTCCAGGAACGCGGAGGCATTGGTGAACTGCGCCACCGGCCACACGCCGCCCGAGCAGTAGCCGTGCACCAGCACCAGGCGCTTGCCGGTGGCCTGCGCCTGCATGTCGGTGGTGGCGGCTGTGCTCAGCTGCGCCGGGCGCTCGCCCATGCGCATGCTCTCGTCGATCGCGCCGGTGCTACGCGCCACGCTGCTGCGGCGCAGCGCCGGCAGGGTCAGCGGCAACGTCGCGCGCGTGGCCAGCGGCACGAAGTTGTCCGGATCCTCCACGCGCAGGTTGCGCAGGGTGAACGGCGCACGCGCGCCGGCGCGGACGATCCAGCGTTCGTCCACGCTCAGCGGCAGGCGTCCGTCCTGCGGCGCGAGCATTCCGCCGAGCCAGGCCACCGGCACCGCGCTGCCGTCGCGGCCGGTGCCCCACAGTTCGCCGAGCACGCGGTAGTGCGTCGGCGCCTGGCCGCCGCCGATGCGCACCGGGATCGGCAGGGTCAGCCGGGTGCCGGGCTGTGCGCTGGCGACGACGGCATCGGCGGTGATGCGCAAGGTGGTGTCCAGCACCGGCAGCACGTGCTCGCTGGTGCGTACGAACGCCTGGCCGCCGGCGTCGTGACCATGCACCACCACCTGCGCGATGTAGGTGCCGGTGGCGGTCGCCGGGAAGTCGCCGGCATACACGCCATCGCCCGCGGCGCCGTCGCCGTGGCGGCCGTCGTCGGCCATCGGCCACTGGCTGACGGAGCCGTCCGGCGCGATCACGCGCAGTTGCGCGGTGTCGATGCGGCCGCTGCCGGCGCTACGCGCCAGCGACACGCCGCCTTGCGCATCGATGCCGCCGAGCAGGGCGGTCAGGCCGATGCGCTGGCCGCGCTGCAGTTGCGCGCGGTCGCTGGGATAGGACGCCAGTTGCGTGCGTGGATCGCCCTCCATCAGCACGTAGCCACGCTGCGCCGTGCTGCTGCCGTCGGCCTGCAGGGTCAGGGTCCAGTCGCCGTTGGCGGCGCTGTCCACGCGGTACTCGCGAGCCGGCAGTGCGGCGCCGCCGGCGCCCAGTTGGGTGGCCTTGGCGCTGGGCGCGAGCAGCGGCGTCGTGGCGGCGGTGCCCATGCGTGCGCTGGCCGTGGCCGGTGCGTTCAGCCGCGGCTGCCAATCGTGGTCGCCGGACAGCACCACGAAGCGCAGCTTGCCGTTCTCCACCGGCAGGGTGGTGTGCCATTGCGCCGGGCCGCCGCTGCGCGCGGCGGAGAATTCCACCGGCAGCAACGCGCTCTTGGACAGGATCGCCGCTTCCGCCGGGGCGGGTGCGCGCATCTGCGCGAACTCCTCGGGCGGTCCGGCCAGTTGTTTGGGAATCAGTTCGGCCGCGTGCAGCGCGGCGGCGGGGACGACGAGACACAGGACGCAGACGGCGGACAGGTTCGACAGCTTCGGCATGACGCGCTCTCCCTGGCGGTGCTGAGAAGCAGACGCACATGCCGGAGACCGCGACGCAGTGCGCCGCCGGCAGCACGTCGGCGAGGACGCAGCGCCCCCTCGCCACGCGTTCGCCTGCGGTTATAGCCAGCGCACATTGCCGGACAAAGACGCAATGCAGCAATGCGCGCCGAACTGGGATGCCGGACATGCTGCAAGCGCAGCGATGCCCGACGCACGTGGCGCCGGGCATCGCCAGGTCACGCCGCCTGCGCGTGCTGGCTGCGCAACTGCTGCGCCGCCGCCACCATCGCCTGCAGCGCGTTGCGGGTTTCCGCCCAGCCTCGGGTCTTCAGCCCGCAATCCGGATTGACCCACAGTTGCTGCGGATCCAGCACCGCACGCGCCTTCTCCAGCAACGCCACCATCTCCTGCGTGCTCGGCACGCGTGGCGAGTGGATGTCGTACACGCCCGGCCCGATCGCGTTCGGGTAGCGGAAGCGCACGAAGGCATCGAGCAGTTCCATGCGCGAGCGCGAGGTCTCGATCGAGATCACGTCCGCGTCCATCGCCGCCACCGCCTCGATGATGTCGTTGAACTCCGAGTAGCACATGTGGGTGTGGATCTGCGTGGCATCGCGCACGCCGGCCGCGGCGATGCGGAAGCATTGCACCGCCCAGTCCAGGTACGCCTGCCAGTCGGCGCGGCGCAGCGGCAGGCCTTCGCGTATCGCCGGCTCGTCGATCTGGATCACGCCGATGCCGGCCGCCTCCAGGTCGCGCACCTCGTCGCGCAGCGCCAGCGCGATCTGCCGGCAGGTCTGCGCGCGCTCCTGGTCGTCGCGCACGAACGACCACTGCAGCACCGTCACCGGCCCGGTCAGCATGCCCTTCATCGGCCGCTCGGTCAGCGACTGCGCGTAGGTGGTCCAGCGCAGCGTCATCGGCGCCGGGCGCTGCACGTCGCCGTAGATGATCGGCGGCTTCACGCAGCGCGAGCCGTAGCTCTGCACCCAGCCATGACGGGTGAAGGCGAAGCCGTCGAGCTGCTCGCCGAAGTATTCGACCATGTCGTTGCGCTCGAACTCGCCGTGCACCAGCACGTCCAGGCCCAGTTGCTCCTGCGCACGCACGCAGCGTTCGGTCTCGGCGGCCAGGAACGCGTCGTAGGCGGCATCGTCGAGCTTGCCGGCCTTGTGCTGCGCACGCGCCTGCCGCACCTGCTCGGTCTGCGGGAACGAGCCGATCGTGGTGGTCGGATACAGCGGCAGCCGCAGCGCCGCCTGCTGTGCCTGCCGGCGCTGCGCGTACGGCGACTGCCGGCGGCCGGCGTCGTCGGTCAGCGCGTCCACCCGCCGCGCCACCTCGGCGCGATGCACGCGCGCAGAGGCGCGACGGCTGGCCAACGCATCGCGCGCCGCGTCCAGCCCCGCCTGCGCCTGCGGCTGGTCGTCCAGCGCATCGGCCAGGGTGCGAAGTTCCTGCAGCTTCTGCCTGGCGAAGGCCAGCCAGCCGACCAGTTCGCGGTCCAGCTTGGTCTCCTGCTGCAGATCCACCGGCACGTGCAGCAGCGAGCACGATGGCGCCAGCCACAACCGCTCGCGGCCGACATGGCCGGCGGCGTAGCGTGCCAGGGTCAGCGCGTTGTCCAGCGGCGTGCGCCACACGTTGCGGCCGTTGACCAGGCCGGCCGAGAGCACGCGTCCGGCCGGCAAGGCCTGCAGCACCGCGTCCAGTTGCGCCACGCCGCGCACCAGGTCCACGTGGATGCCGTCCACCGGCAGCGCCATCGCCAGCTCGAGGTTGTCGCCCAACTCGCCGAAGTAGCTGGTCAACAGCAGCTTCGGCCGCGGCGCCTGCGAAAGGAAATCATAGGCGCGGCGATAGGCAGCGCGTGCGGCCTCGTCCAGGTCCAATACCAGCGCCGGTTCGTCGAGCTGCACCCAGCCAGCGCCGGCCGCATGCAGGCGCTGCAGCAATTCGGCATACACCGGCAGCAGGCTGTCCAGCAACGCCCAGCGGTCGCTGCCGTCCACGGTCTTGGACAGCGCCAGAAAGGTCACCGGCCCGATCAGCACCGGCCGGGTCTGGATGCCCTGCGCCTTGGCTTCCAGGAACTCCACCACCGGCTTGTCGCCGCGCAGGCGGAAGTGCTGGCGCCGCGCCAGCTCCGGCACCAGGTAGTGGTAGTTGGTGTCGAACCACTTGGTCATTTCCAGCGCGTGCAGGTCCAGGCCGTGTTCCTGCGTGCCGCGCGCCATCGCGAAGTAGCCGGCCAGCGGATCGGCATCGGCCAGCGCGCGGTAGCGTTGCGGGATCGCATCGAACAGGAACGCGGTGTCGAGCATCGCGTCGTACAGGCTGAAGTCGTTGCTGGGCGGCACGTCCACCCCGGCCTCGCGTTGCAGTTGCCAGTGGCGCAGGCGCAGCTCGCGTGCGGTGTCCTGCAGTTGCGCGCCGTCGATGTCGCGGCGCCAGTAGCGTTCCAGCGCCTGCTTGAGCTCGCGCCGCGCACCGATGCGCGGGAAGCCCAGATTGGTCACGATCGTCATGTTGCGTTTCCTCATTGCGTTCAAGGGCATTGAGGAACGAAGGAACCGCGCGCCGCGCGTCCCGTTCGCACGGACCGCCCGCCACGCCAGCGACCTTCGCCCCCGCGGGCGAACCGGTACCGCGCGGGCAGGCGGACGGCGCGGCGCGGCGCAAGGCCGGGTCGCGGTCCGGCCGCCTCCCCGCGGAGGCGCCAGGTCGAATCGGAGGACGCACGGTCCTCCGGCCGGGGCCGGTATTCGGGCTGATGGACACGCGCACCACGTTGGCTGCGCACCTACTGTCCGTCGCTTCCCAGGCCGGCATGCGCCGGCCCAGTGCCATTGACGGAGGTCGTTTCCATTCACCGCTGCGGGGCAGCTCCGGAATGGGCAGGCGCTTGCGGCGCCGGCCGTCACCGGATTCCCGTTTAAATTCATCCCTTCATCCGAATGAAGCGATGAATACCTTCGGCGAGCGCACGATAGGCCGGATGCGGCGGCGGGTCAAGCGCCAGTGCGTTTTTGTCGCTAGGTCCCGGCAGCGTCCATGGCGAACGTGTAAGCTGTTGATCCCTAAGCCAATGACTTGGCGCTGCGGCGAATGCCGGTGGCGCCCGTCCGCCGTGCCGATGACGCTTCCGCTCCCCGCCGCCGATCTCCCCGCGCGCTACGCCGCCTCGCTGCGCCTGTCCGTTGCGCCGATGATGGACTGGACCGACGGCTCCCGAATTCCTTTTGTTGGCGGGTAGTTACGGCATCCGTCGTTCGCCATTTTGCAAGCAGGTTGTGTCGCCCCCCTGTCTCCGCTTAGTCCGCTCGCCTTATAGTGACCTGAGGGGAGACCGCCATGACGAGTGCCGTTGCCAGCAACCTTGGGGATCAGGTAAGCCAGACAGCCGGAAGGTGCAGCGGCTTTGAGCCGACTGACGGGCAGGCATGAACGACTCGTCTCCGCTCCTGACCGAAGCCGACACCTGCCGCGAGTTCGTGACGCCGGCGCTGCAGCGGGTCGGATGGACGCAGGCGCCCTACGCCATCGGCGAGCAGCACCAGATCACCGCCGGTCGCATCCTTCTGATCGGTGGCAAGGCTCGTCGCGCCAAGCAGCGCCGTGCGGACTATCTGCTGTACTACCGCCGCGACTTCCCCATTGCCGTCGTCGAGGCCAAGGAGGCTGGCTTGCCAGCCGAGAATGGCGTCCAGCAGGCCCGCGAGTACGCCGAGATGCTCGGCCTGCGCTTCGCCTACGCGACCAATGGTCGCCGCATCATCGAAATCGACTACACCACCGGCACCGAGCGCGAGGTCGACCGCTATGCGACGCCCGATGAGTTGTGGAAGCGCCTGAACGGTGCGAATGGTCTTCCGGCCCTTGCCCAAGAGAAGTGGCTGGAACCCTACAACCTCACCTCCGGCAAGATCCCTCGCTACTACCAGGACGCGGCCATCCGCAGCGTGGTGGAGGCCATCCTGTCTGGCCAGAAGCGGGTACTGGTGACCCTGGCCACCGGTACGGGCAAGACCAGCGTGGCCTTCCAGGTCTGCTGGAAGCTCTGGAACAGCCGCTGGAACCGCGTGGGTGAGTACCGTCGCCCGAAGATACTGTTCCTGGCCGACCGCAACATCCTCGTCGATGATCCCAAGGACAAGGACTTCATCCATTTCGGTGATGCCCGCCACAAGATCTCCAGCGCCGACCCCAGCCAGGCGCGGGACATGTACTTCGGCATCTACCAGGCCCTCACCACGGCCAACGAAGACGTGTTCCGGCAATACGCCCCGGACTTCTTCGACCTGATCGTGATCGACGAGTGCCACCGCGGCTCCGCCCGCGACAGCAGCAATTGGCGCAAGGTGCTGGACTACTTCGCGCCGGCCGCGCATTTCGGCATGACTGCGACCCCGCTGCGCGAAGAGTCCCGCGACAGCTACGAGTACTTCGGCAACCCGGTCTACACCTACAGCCTGCGTCAGGGCATCGAGGACGGCTTCCTCGCCCCGTATCGCGTGCACCGGGTCATCACCACCGCCGATGCCGCCGGCTGGCGGCCGAGCAAGTATGAGTTGGATCGCTTCGGCCGCGAGATCCCGGACGAGGAGTACCAAACCAAGGACTTCGAGCGCGTCGTGGCTCTGCGTGCCCGCACGCAGGCAATGGCCAAGCACCTGTCGGACTTCATGCGTGGCACCGACCGCTTCGCCAAGACCATCGTCTTCTGTGTCGATCAGGAGCACGCGGCCGAGATGCGCCAGGCGCTGGTGAACCTCAACGCCGATCTCGTGCGCGAATACCCGGATTACGTCTGCCGCGTGACGGCCGATGAGGGCGCGATTGGGCTCGGCCACCTGGCCAACTTCCAGGATATCGATAAGCCCACACCGGCGATCCTGACCACCTCCCAGCTGCTGACCACGGGCGTGGATGCCGAGACGGTCAAGAACGTGGTCTTGGTCCGCGTGGTCGGCTCCCGGCCGGAATTCAAGCAGATCATCGGTCGTGGCACCCGCCTGCGCGTGGACTACGGCAAGGAGTTCTTCAACATCATCGACTTCACCGGAACCGCGACCCAGCACTTCGCGGATCCGGACTTCGACGGTGATCCTGCACGCATCGAGCAGGTGACCATCGACGACCAGGGCGAGGTTGTGGCCAGCGACGTGACTGAAGCGGAGCCGCCGCCGGAATACCCGCCCGTCGAGTCCGAGGATGATCCCGAAGCCGCCGAGATCATCGGTGAAGAATCCGATGAGCCGCGCAAGTTCTACGTGGACGGCGGCAAGGTCGAGGTCATCGGTCATCTCGTCTATGACCTGGACGCCGACGGCAAGAAGCTCCAGGTCGTGCGCTATACCGAGTACTCAGCACGCACGGTGCGTTCGTTGTTCCCGAGCCGCGACGAGCTGCAGTCGAAGTGGGCCCGTCCGGATACCCGTATCGAGGTGCTGCGCGAGCTCGCCGAGCGCCATATCAGCTTCGACGAGCTGGTCGCCTCTACCGGCTACCAGGACGCAGACGCCTTCGATCTGTTGTGCCATCTGGCGTGGAATGCTCCGCTGCTGACCCGCCGCCAGCGGGTCGAGCGGGCTCGCAAGCAAACCGAAGACCTGTTCTCGAGGTATGGCGAAACCGCTCGCGATATTCTGCGCTTGCTGCTCGACCGCTATGTCGAGCGCGGAGTCATCCAGTTCAACCGTTTGTCAGAGTTGTTGAAGGTGGATCCCTTCGACCGCTACGGCACCCCTTCCGAAATCGCAGATCGCCACTTCGGCGGCGTGCCCGCGCTGCGCGAGGCCGTCACCCGGTTGCAGGCGACGCTGTATCAGTAAGCAGAAGACGCAATGCGCCGTACCAAGAAAGCCAAGCCAGCCCAGACCACCGCCCAGCAACTTTCCGCTCTCATCAAGTCCGTGCGTCAGATCCTGCGCAAGGACAAAGGCCTAAATGGCGACGCCGATCGTCTGCCGCTGCTCACCTGGGTGATGTTCCTGAAGTTCCTCGATGACCTCGAAACCCGCAAGGAGGAAGAGGCGACGATGGACGGCATCGCCTATGAACCGCTGATCGAGGCACCCTACCGCTGGCGCGATTGGGCGGCACGGCCGGACGGCATCAACGGCGACGAGCTGCTGGCCTTCCTCAACCAGGACAAGGCGCCCGGCCCGGACGGCAAGCGCCGACAGGGCCTGTTCGCCTACCTGCGCTCCCTGGCCGACCGCGAAACCAACGGTGGGCAGCGCCGCGTCATCTCCAATGTGTTCAAGGGCGTGCAGAACCGCATGGTCAGCGGCTACCTGCTGCGTGACGTGATCAACAAGATCAACCAGATCCACTTCAACAGCAGCGAGGAGGTTCACACCCTCTCGCACCTGTACGAGTCGATGCTGCGCGAGATGCGCGACGCCGCGGGCGACTCGGGCGAGTTCTACACGCCGCGCCCGGTGGTGCGCTTCATGGTGCAGGTCACCGATCCGCAGTTGGGCGAAACCGTGCTGGACCCGGCCTGCGGCACCGGCGGCTTTCTGGTGGAGGCCTTCGACCACCTGAGTCAGCAGGTCAAGGGCGACACGAAGAAGCGCGAGCTGCTGCACCAAGCCACCCTGTATGGCCAGGAAGCCAAGCCGCTGCCCTACATGCTTGCGGAGATGAACTTGCTGCTGCACGGGCTGGAGGCGCCGCAGATCGCCTATGGCAACACCTTGGCACAGCGGCTCAACGAGATCGGCCATAACCAGCGCGTGGATGTGATCCTGACCAACCCGCCGTTCGGCGGCGAGGAGGAAGCGGGAATCAAGGCCAACTTCCCGCCCGACAAGCAGACCAGCGAAACCGCGCTACTGTTCCTGCAGTACATCATGCGCATGCTGCGCCACAAGGATGCACCCGTTTCTGCCCATGGCCGCCTGCGCAAGGCTGGTCGCGCCGAGCAGGGTGGTCGTGCCGCGGTGGTCGTGCCCAACGGCACCCTGTTCGGCGACGGCGTGGCCGCGCTGATCAAGGAGCAGTTGCTCAAGGAGTTCAACCTCCACACCATCGTTCGCCTGCCGCAGGGCGTGTTCTCGCCCTATACCGACATCCCGGCCAACCTGCTGTTCTTCGAGCGCGGCGGGCCGACCAAGGACATCTGGTACTACGAGATTCCGCTGCCGGAAGGCCGCAAGAAGTACTCGAAGACCGCGCCCATGCAGTTCGAGGAGTTCGACGCCTGCCGAAAGTGGTGGAACAAGCGCAAGGAGGGGCCGCAGGCGTGGAAGATCAAGGCCGCCGAGATTGCCAAGCGTGGCTACAACCTCGACCTAAAAAATCCGAATGCGAAGCAGGGGCTGGAGCATGTGGCTCCGGCCGAACTGGTCGCACGCATGCGGGATCATGATGGCGAAGTGCAGAAGCTGCTGAGCGAGATCGAGGCGCTGGTGGGCGAGGTGGGGGCGTGAGCGAGTGGCTCTGCGTGCCGCTGGGTGAGTTGCTATGCCGATCGGATGAACCTGCGGCACTCGTACCCAATGCTGAGTATCATGAGGTCACAATCCGCCTTTGGGGAAAGGGTGTTGTTAGTCGCGGGCTTGTTCGCGGCTCAGATGTGACTACCCCTCGTCGACTCGTACGCGCAGGGCAGTTGATCCTCTCGAAGATCGATGCCCGCAACGGGGCTCTCGGCATTGTCCCCCCCGAACTTGATGGCGCCGTAGTGAGCAATGACTTTCCGTCATACTCGATTGTCAACCCCGAACGATGCCTGCCGGAATTCCTCGGCATCCTGGTAAAGTCGCGGTCCTTCGTCGAACTGTGTAAAGCCTCCAGTGAGGGCACCACGAATCGGGTGCGGCTCAAGGAGGATCGCTTTCTTCGAAAAGGTATCGCACTGCCGCCGCTGCCCGAGCAACGGGCCATTGTCTCCCGCCTCGACACCCTGGCCGACAAGACCCGTCAACTGACGGCCCACCTTGATGCTGCCGAGGCCGATGCCGACCGCCTACTCGCCCAACAGTTCCGTGCCGCCATCGCCAACGCACCGCGCCGGGCGATGGCCGAGGTTGCGCCCTTGAAAAAGCGTCAGGTCGTGCTAGAGACCAGCAAGCGCTATCGCGAGGTGGGCGCACGTTCTTTCGGGAAAGGTCTGTTCTTCAAGCCTGACTTCGATGCCGCGGAGGTGACCTGGGAGAAGCCTGTCTGGATCAAGGCCGGCGACGTGGTTTTCAGCAATATCAAGGCATGGGAGGGCGCCATCGCGTTGGCCGGCGATGAGCATGACGAAGTTATCGCATCGCATCGCTACATCACCTGCGTGGCCAACCCTGAGCAACTGTTGAGTAGCTTCCTGCTCTATTACTTGCTTAGTCCAGAGGGCCTGGAAAAAATCGGTGAGGCGTCCGCAGGTACAGCAGATCGCAACCGTACCCTGAGCCTCAAGAAGCTCGCCAAGATCGAAATGCCCGTTCCCTCGCTTTCCACCCAGCAGGCCTTCGTGGATCTGCAAGCCATCGTCTCGGCGATCAAGGCCCGCCATGCCGCGATCCGCGAGGCCAATGCAGTCCTGTTGCCAGCGACTTTGGAGAGACTGTTTCCCGCTGAAGATCGCAGCCCGTGAGAACGGCTTCATGAACATGACAGTGCAGGAGAGGCGATGAGTAGGTCCCCGGAAGTGCTGCAGACATCATTGTTCGAAGAAGACTACCTGCTTCGCGAGCTCGGGCAGGTTGCTCACGTGCCTCAGGTGGCTTTGACCGAGCTGGTGGCCAACGCTTGGGATGCGGGTGCGTCGAGTGTCAAGGTCATACTCCCTTCCGAGATCGGCGGGACGCTTACGGTCGAAGACGACGGCCATGGTATGACGCCGGATCAGTTCAAGCGGCGATGGATGACCCTCGGCTACGACCGCGTAAGGCATCAGGGTGTGAACGTCGAATTTCCGCCTGGAGGGCCGGCACGGCCGCGCAAAGCCTATGGCCGCAACGGAGTAGGGCGGCACGGGATGCTTTGCTTCGGCGATGAATACGAAGTCGAAACATGGCGCGACGGAGTTCTGTCGATCTTCACCGTTGGCACTGAGTCCGGCCCGAGCCCATTTGTACTTCGCCGGGAGGACTCCGGTGTGCGCAGGGGAAGCGGCACTAGGTTGTCCGTGCAAGTGGCCCGCAAGTTGCCGAATGCGGACGAGATTCTGACGGTCCTGGCCGCAAGATTTGTCCATGACCCGGAGTTTGAGGTCCAAGTCAACGGAGTGGCTCGGACTGTGGCGGAGATTGAGGGCAAGGTCAGCGAGGAAAAAATCTCGCTTTCTGGTGGTCGCTCTGCCACGGTCATTGTGATCGACTCGACGCTTCTCAACCACTCATCAGTGCACCAGGGAATTGCCTTCTGGGTGCAGCATAGACTCGTCGGGACCCCTTCTTGGGCGATAGGTTCGGTAGCCAGCTTCGACGGGCGCACACGCTTTGCACGGCGCTACAAGATCATCGTGGACACCCACGGCTTAGATGATTACGTTGAGCGCGATTGGACAGGATTCAAGCGCGCTGAGCCGGTCGGCGAGCTGTTCAAGGCTACGGCCGGGCATATCGAACGGATAGCTCAAGACCTCGCTATAGAGGTCGTGGAGGAATCAACTGCCGATGCTCTCTCGCAGAACCGAGTTGCTTTGACATCTTTGGGGCGTGGTGCCCGAATGGAGGTCGCTGAGTTCACCAAGGCGATTGCGCAGGAGCATCCTACCGTTGCACCAGAGTTTTTGTCTGCTGCAGTCAAGGCGGTCATCAATCTGGAAAAGTCAAAGAGCGGTGCCGCGTTGCTTCAGAAGTTATCGACCCTCCCGCCGGATGATGTTGCGGGGCTTGATCAGCTTCTTGCCGAATGGTCGGTCAAGGACGCAATGCGAGTGCTCGACGAGATCGACAGCCGGCTGAGTGTCATTGAGACGATCAGAAGAGTGGCCGACGATCCGGACACAGACGAACTGCATACGTTGCATCCGCTTGTGCTGCGGTCACGCTGGTTGTTTGGTCCGGAGTTCGAATCAGAGGAATTCTGCTCGAATGCAACACTGCAGACGGTTGCTAAGCAACTGTTTCATAAGTCGGGAGGCCAGTTCATCAACGAGAAGAACCGGCCGGACATCGTCGTACTACCGGATAAGGTCACACTCCAGCTTGTAGGGATTGAGGCGTTTGATCCAATGGATCCGTCGCTTGTGAAGCTGCAGCATATTCTGTTGATTGAGCTGAAAAAAGGCGGGTTCAAGCTGACACGAAATGAGGTGTCTCAGGCCGATGGTTATGTGCAGGACATCGCCGCATCTGGCACCGTTGCGGGAACTCCGTTCGTGTCTGCCTGGGTTGTAGGGCAGTCAATTGCAGCCGGCGTGGCGACGGAAAAGAAGGTTGGTGATGCTAATCGCGATTACGGGCTCGTGCGTGCGACAACGTTTGCGGCCCTGGTCGATACGGCTAACCGTCGAATGATGAAGCTGAGAGACACTTTGGCGGCCCGCTATTCGGAGATTTCTACCGATGCGCTGATTGAGCGCGTGCTGGGGCAGCCAGACCAGACTGAGTTGGACGTTTTGCCGGCGGCATCGAGCAAGGCCAAGATCGCGTGATAACGATGGCCACGTCAGACTCGTGTCGGAAGCTGGAAGCTGGAAGCTGGAAGCTGGAAGCTGGAAGCCGGAAATGAACAGCCAGGAAAACGAAGCTTTCACGAAGCTCCTGCGAAGTGCCGTCGGCGAAGCGGAGAAACTCAAGTACCGCCCGACGCAGTTCAAGAAAATGCTGGATGCCTATGGCGGCTTTGATACGGTCAATCGGGTGCTGGCCAGCGGCAAGCCGTCGGACGGGTTTGCCCGACTCTGGGAGTTGGGCCACCTTGAGCTGACCTGCGAAGCCATCATCGTCGAAACTGAGTGGCGCAGGTACTTCGATGACGGTCTGGTGGCACGGGCCGAGAAGCTGTTGCGGGATGCGCACTATCCGTTCAAGCGCTTCAAGAGTACGGCTCGCGACGAGAAGCCCGGCGAAGAGACGCAGCAGGCGGCTTCAGCTTCGGAGACGGAAGATCAGGACTCGGACGAATCAGTTTCCGGGCCGTTGCCCGTCTCGAGCATGCGTATCAACGCTTTCTTTCGCGATGTGTTGCATGCGCCCGTTGCCAATGCTCGTTGGTCCTGGGGTTCGGTCGATGAGCGTACCCGTCGGGTTTTTCTTCGACTCTGGCGCATTGATATCGCCAGCTTCGATAGCCACCAGGTTATTCGAGTGTTGGGGCGCCTCTGGGCCACGCGTCCGGGGTGGAGTGAGCGGGTACGCCACCTCAAGCTGATCAGGAGCGGCTATGCCGCTTACGCCGTGGTGTGCGAAAAGGACAGTCCGGAAGCTGGCACGATTCGTGACTTTGATCACGCGAGTCTTCTGCGTCTCGGACGGGTGATCGACAAGGACGGCATGGTCTATCTGGAAATTGTCGAGGCCATCCCTGCCGCATCTATCACGGTTACCGGCGACCTCCCCGGCACGATCAGTGCGGATCTTCGGGAGGTCGAGGAAGCCGAAGTTAGCGCCACTACGCGTTCGGCACTTGTCGATGCCCGTTTGGGGCAGGGGAGGTTCCGCCGCGAACTCCTGCGGCGCTGGAACGGAGCGTGCGCTGTCACTGGTTGCCGGGTGGGCGCCGTGCTGCGTTCCTCACATTGCAAACCGTGGAGCGAATCAGACAATCGAGAGCGCCTCGACTCGAATAACGGGCTTGTCCTATCGGCAAATCTCGATGCACTTTTCGATGCTGGCCTGATCAGCTTCGACGATTACGGGAAAATGCTGCTGGCAGACGTACTCACCACGCAGGAGCGGAAGCAGTTAGGGTTGCCGGCAAGCCTCCTGAGAGCACCAGGCACCAAGCTAAGAATCTATCTGCAGTACCACCGAGACCATGTCTTCTTGAAGTAGTCGCGGTGATGGAGGAGGGGGGCACGTTGGATGTCCTCCAGCGTCCGGATCATGCTAGCGGCTAGTTCATCGATTGGCGAGCTCGAAGCCCTCTTCTCCAAGTCCGAAGTCTGATCTGCCGGCGGTGTGCTGTGGGCCTGCTCGGGTGGGTGTTTCATCATTGGGATGGCTCCTAGCGAATCACATCTACAGGTCGTTTCCCTTTACATAGAGCAGCATGAAGTACTTGAGCTCTTTTAGGCGTTCTTTTCTTGATGGTAAAACCCAAAGGAGCGATGAACGCACAGAAAAGAGCAAGCCACGCGGTGGCTTGTATTGCTGCCTTGGGTTCCAACCCCTTCGCCCATGCAACAGCTGAGGCTGTGACCACACCCGACGCAAAGATCAGGAATTTCTTGGCTGTTTCATTGCGGTGGTTTTCCAGGTCGATCTTCGCATCGATGAGATCGAAGAGGTTTTCGACATGATTTGGGGTCACAGACGCATCGGTAAGCCTTTTCTTAAACATCAAGAATCTGCTTTCCCGGTACCACTCCTTCTCTGGCGGGCCCAGCACGGTGCTGGCATCGCCATATTCCGATCTGAAGACGCGGCCTTTCATTTCTTCAATGATTAGGAAGAAAAAAAATTGCGCGAGCAGAATTGCTGCCATTGATTGCCAGTCGTCCAGGTGACGATGTGCCACCCGTGAGGTCGCGGCAATGAACGCCATCGCAGCAACGATGAAGCCAACACGCAACTTTATGCTCGAGAGGCGCCAGAGTTCCTTTGCATAGCTTCGCCGACTCGAGTGTTTAAAGAACGTCTCCCAGGTGATCTTCCATGCGTTCATTTGCTAGCTCCTAGTCATCAAGCCTTGAGGTTACGTCGGGTTGATCTCATGGGCTGCGCCATAGATCGGATCTGTCTCTCTGCCGAGACAGTTCTAAGTACCTCAATCTGCGGTCCCATCTGTGCATTTCTCAGGGGCTTATAGCCGCGCGAGCGCGATCCCCTCAGCGGGGTATACCTGCGGAAAACGGTCGTTCTCGCTGCACCATTTCGCGGCCGGCGGCGACAGTCACTCAATTAGCTCTATGATTCGGGCGTGATGCTTGCGGAGATCCCAGCCAAGGATCGGTTCGTGGTGCGCGATACGGTTACGTAGAACGCGGATTGGCGTGAGCGGCCCAGAGAAGCTTTTTTCGCTTCAATCCTTTAGGTGCAGTTGGGTCGGCGATCCTGTGGAGGGTCTGTTGCCACAGGGTTTCGTAGTCCTTGTTGAACATCGCCGTCCAGAAGCTGAAAGTGAGGCTGGCGACCACGCCACCCGCGGTCACGGGTTTCCCCGCCTGGACCAACTCCTCCATAGCCTTGGCAGCCTGCTCAGATTGGTGCGGAACTAGTAGGAGCCCTGCAGCTTCGCTATACCAATCCGCGCCCTTGGCCTCGGCGAGAACCGTGTGGATGCGATTGCGCAGCGCCACCTCCAGCGTCTGTAGCCGGCCAGTCGCTCGAGGTCGGCTTCCTTCGTCCGCCCCCAGGGCGTCAGATCCTTGATGTCTGTGCTGTACCACTCCAGCAGCTCGGTCAGGGTGGCTGCTTTGCCGACCGGTTCGCCGCGGGCGCGTTGCTGGTCTAGTTCGGCTTCGCGTCGGCGCATCCATTCGTTGGCGAGTTGGCGGCGATCGAAGGTCGCTGATTCCGAAACGATAGCCTTGCCATCGCGCTTGAGTCGGATGATGGCGATGTAACCTAGCGATCCGTTCTTCCGGCGGCGGGTCAGTATGGAGCCCATGTCCGGAGTGTAACAACGGCTCTCACGTTGCACCACGTGTTACATCTGGAGTCCGGAAACTGCCGAAATTGACCAATCATGAGCGCAACTGAGCGACAGGAAAAAACAAGTAACTCATTGGATTTGCGCGAAAAATCACGCTATGAGGCGTCCCTGCGTCTTTCTGTCGCCCCGATGATGGACTGGACCGACCGCCATTGCCGGGTCTTCCACCGGCTGCTGGCGCCGTCGGCGCGGCTGTACACCGAGATGGTGCACGCCAATGCGGTGGTGCTGGGCGATCGCGCGCGGTTGCTGGATTTCGATGCGTCCGAGCATCCGCTGGCGTTGCAGCTCGGCGGCAGCGAGCCGGCGCTGCTGGCGCAGGCGGCGCGGATCGGCCAGGACTGGGGCTACGACGAGATCAACCTCAATTGCGGCTGCCCGTCCGACCGGGTGCAGGCCGGGCGCTTCGGTGCCTGCCTGATGCGCGAGCCGGCGCTGGTCGCCGAGTGCGTGGCGGCGATGGTCGCGGCGGTGGACATTCCGGTCACGGTGAAGTGCCGGCTGGGCGTGGATCAGGACGACGACTACGCGGTGTTCCTGGCCTTCGTCGACCAGGTCGCCGCGGCTGGCTGCGGGCTGTTCGTGGTGCATGCGCGCAACGCCTGGCTGCAGGGCCTGTCGCCGAAGGAGAACCGCGAAGTGCCGCCGCTGCGCTACGACTGGGCGCACCGGCTCAAGCGCGAGCGGCCGCAGCTGCAGGTGGTGCTCAACGGCGGCCTGGCTGCGGTGGAGACGGCGCAGGCGCAGTTGCAGGCGGTGGACGGGGTGATGCTGGGCCGCGCCGCTTACCACGACCCCTACGTCCTGCACCGGCTGGACGCGGCCCTGACCGGCGCCGCACTGCGCCCGCGCGCCGAGTTGCTGCGCGCGCTACGTCCCTACGTCGAGGCGCGCCTGGCCGAAGGCCTGGCGCTCAAGCACATCACCCGGCACTTGCTTGGGCTGTTCCACGGCCAGCCCGGCGGCCGCGCCTTCCGCCAGGTGCTCAGCGAAGGGGCGCACCGCCCCGGGGTCGATTGGGCACTGCTGGAGCGGGCGCTGGCGGTCACCGACGGGGCGGCGCGCGCGGCGGCCTGAGCCGATCCAGGGAGCGTCTTCGGACCGTAGCTGCTGCGTGGCGGCTGGCCGTCATCGCCTCCGCGCGGAGGCATCCGACGACATGGCGGCCTGCTCGGTGGTGGACCCGGATCCCACTTTCCCCCTGCTCGTTCAGGGAGTCTGTTCAGGGTCTGGCGACTAGTCTCTGCCTGCCGGGAGACGCTCTGAAGCACTTGCCGAGGGCCTCTCCGGACCGCTGGCGCGGCCCTTGCATCGGCCTTCCACAGGTTCATTTGACTGAATGTTGCCCGTGGCGCCCGGAAAAGTTCAGACCGGATTCACCCCGAAAAATCAAGAATTTGCCTCGATTTCTCGAGGTCGCCGCCGTTCCCGCGAGGTGTCGCGCTTCACAAGTTTTGAACGTTTCCGATCAGTCCGTTAGGATGCCCGTCGTGACTTCTTCCGCTTCCCGCCACTACCGCTTCGCCGCTGTGTTCGCGCTCGCGCTGGCGTCGGTCGCGGCTGGCCACGGCCGTGCGCAGCAGCCGCCCATGCCGGGGGTGATGGCGCCGCCGGAGCGCGACGCGGGGCGTAATCGGGACTATGGCGGCAGCTCGCTGTCCGACGCGGTGCGTCGGGTGCAGCGCTCCACCGGGGGGCAGATCCTTGGCGCCGAGCGCGTGCCGTTCGACGGCCGCGACATCAACCGCGTCAAGTACATGGATGGCCGTGGGCGGGTACGCTACATGGACGATCCGCAGCCTGGCCGTGCGGCACCGCCGCGGGCGCCGCGGTCGGGCGAGCCTCCGGAGCCACCACGCGACGATCACCCGTGAGTCCGGATAGTTCGGTTCAGGTTCCACACACCGCCCCGGCCACCGGCCACCTGTAAGTTACTAGGGAGAGTTATGCGTATCCTTCTGGTCGAAGACGAAGCTCCGCTGCGAGAGACCCTGGCCGCTCGCCTGAAGCGCGAAGGTTTTGCGGTGGATGCGGCGCAGGACGGCGAGGAAGGCCTGTACATGGGCCGCGAAGTGCCCTTCGACGTGGGCATCATCGATCTCGGCCTGCCGAAGATGTCGGGCATGGAGCTGATCAAGGCGCTGCGCGACGAAGGCAAGAAGTTCCCGGTGCTGATCCTGACCGCGCGTTCCAGCTGGCAGGACAAGGTCGAAGGCCTCAAGCAAGGCGCCGACGACTACCTGGTCAAGCCGTTCCACGTCGAAGAGCTGCTGGCGCGCGTCAATGCGCTGCTGCGCCGCGCCGCCGGCTGGAGCAAGCCCACGCTGGAATGCGGCCCGGTCGCGCTGGACCTCGCGGCGCAGACCGTCAGCGTCAGTGGCAGCAACGTCGACCTGACCAGCTACGAGTACAAGGTGCTCGAGTACTTGATGATGCATGCCGGCGAACTGGTCTCCAAGGCCGACCTGACCGAGCACATCTACCAGCAGGATTTCGACCGCGACTCCAACGTGCTGGAAGTCTTCATCGGCCGCCTGCGCAAGAAGCTGGACCCGGACGGCGAATTGAAGCCGATCGAGACCGTACGCGGCCGCGGCTACCGGTTCGCGATTCCGCGCACCGAAGGCTGATCGCAGGCGCCGGCGAGCACACCGAGGAAGCGACCGCGTGGCGGCACGACCCAGGTGGTACAAGCGCTGGCGCCCGCGTTCGCTGCAGGCGCGCCAGCTGCTCGCCGCCAGCCTCAGTCTGCTGGCGTTCCTGGCCGCGGCCGGTTACGCGCTGGACCAGGCGTTCGCCGACACCGCGCTGAGCAACCTGCGCGAGCGCCTGAAGAGCTACGCCACCGCCTACGCCAACAACATCGACGTAGCCCGCGACGGCTCGCTGTACATCAACAACGACAAGCCGCCGCCGGACCCGCATTTCGACCGGCCCGGCAGCGGCCTGTACGCGCAGATCGTGATGCCCAACGAGCGCTGGATCTCGATGTCCAGCGAAGGTCCGCTGCCGCCCCGCGGCGGCATGCTCGAACCGCGCCAGGAGACCTTCGACGGCCCCTGGCCGATGACCCAGATCGACGGCAGCGAAGGCGAGGTCTACCGCTACGGCATCGGCCTGGCCTACGTGCGCCGCGACAAGGAAACCCCGGTCACCATCTACATCATGGAGGACACCCGCGCGCTGGGTGCGCAGCTGCGCGTGTTCCGCGGCCGGGTGTGGTTCAACCTCGGCGGCGCCGGCCTGATCCTGCTCGTGCTGCAGGCCTTCATCCTGCAATGGAGCCTGCGCCCGCTGCGCCGAGTGATCAACGAACTGACCAAGGTGCAGCGCGGCGAAGCGATGCGCATGGGCGATCGCCACCCGCGCGAACTGGAGCCGCTGACCGACAGCATCAACGCCTTCATCGAGAGCGAGCGCGAGAACCTGGACCGCCAGCGCAACACCCTGGCCGACTTGGCGCACAGCCTGAAGACGCCGCTGGCGGTGCTGCGCACCCAGCTCGACAGCGGTGCGCAGGGGCCGGAGCTGCGCGAAGAGCTGGACGTGCAGTTGCGGCGCATGAACAACCTGGTGTCCTACCAACTCGCGCGCGCCGCCTCCAGCGGCCACAAGCTGTTCGCCGCACCGTTGCCGATCGAGCCCAACGCGGAGGAGATCGTGCGCGGCCTGGAGAAGGTCTACGCGGCCAAGGGCGTGCTGTGCGAGTTCGACATCGAGCCGAGCGCGCGTTTCCATGGCGAGCCCGGCGACCTGCAGGAACTGCTCGGCAACCTGTTGGAGAACGCGTTCAAGTGGGCGCGCCGGCGGGTGCTGCTGAGCGTGCGCCCGGAGCCGGCCGCCGGCAGCCGCCGTGCCGGCCTGATCATCGCCGTGGAGGACGACGGCCCCGGCATCGCCCCGGAGGAAGTGGCGCACATCCTGCAGCGCGGCGTGCGCGGCGACGAGCGCGTGCATGGCCACGGCATCGGCCTGGCGATCGTGCAGGACCTGGTCAAGGGCTACCGCGGCGAACTGCAGGTGAGCCGCTCCGAGGAGCTGGGCGGGGCGCGCTTCCTGGTCACCCTGCCGCCGGGGTTGTAAGCCCCACAGCGCGCTCCTGTGCTGGTCTGGGACCGGCATCCCGCTGCACAGCGACGACCCGCGCCAATCGAGCGGCCGCGCGCGCCGCTGCAGTGCAGCAGCAGGTGAATCCCGTGCAAATGACCGGGAGGTTTCCGACAGAGGCTTAACGCGACTGGCGCGCAGCTGGCGATACTGCGCCGGTCTTCACGCCGCTTTTCGTCCAGGAGCCCCGCATGTCCGCATCCCGGCATCGTCCTGCAGCAACGCGTCTGCGCGTGCGCGGCCGGCGCGCGCTGCGCAATACCCAGCGGTTGCTGCTGTCGTTGCTGCTGGTGCTGTTCACCGTCGGCGCCATCGCTGCCACCGACAAGGTGCTCAAGCGCGACGATGCGCGCTGGCTGCAGTCGATGACCACCGGCCTGGACAGCGCCAGCGTGGCGCAGTTCGAGCGCGATGGCCGCAAGCGCTTCCTGCGCGAGCAACTGCAGGCCGACGGTGGCGATGCCGCCCTGCCGGCGCCGGTGCGCGCGCAACTGGACGGCTACGCGGCATTGCACACGCCGGTCCAGGAGTTGCTCAAGCAGCAGGCCGCCGCGCAGCAGGCGATCAAGGCGATGCCGGATGGCGATGCCAAGGTCGCGGCGAAGAAGGCCGCGCAGCAGCGCGGCGATCTGCTGCTGAACCAGGCACGCCAGGCGCAACTGCTGCGTTCCATCTACGCGCCGGATCAGCTGCGCGAGCAGATGGTGTGGTTCTGGCTCAATCATTTCAGCGTGTTCGCCGACAAGGGCCGCCTGCACTGGACCGTGGCCGACTACGCCGACAACGCGATCCGCCCGCACGCGCTGGGCAAGTTCTCCGACCTGGTGATGGCGACGCTGGAGAGTCCGGCGATGCTGGAGTACCTGGACAACGCGCAGAACGCCAAAGGCAAGGTCAACGAGAACTACGCGCGCGAGTTGATGGAACTGCATACCCTCGGCGTCGATGCCGGCTACACGCAGAAGGACGTGCAGCAACTGGCGCTGATCCTCACCGGCGTCGGCATCGCGCCGGTCGACCGCGACGGTCCGCCGAAGTTGCCGCCTGCGCTGCAGGCGCAGTATGTGCGTCGCGGTGCATTCGAGTTCAACCCGGCGCGGCACGAACCCGGCGACAAGACCTTGCTCGGCCAGCGCATCGCCGGCGGCGGCTTCGACGAGGTCGAGCGCGCGGTGCAACTGATCGTGCGCCAGCCGGCATGCGCGCATTTCATCTCGCGGCAGTTGGCCGAGTACTTCGTCGCCGACGATCCGCCGCCGGCGCTGGTGGAGAAGATGGCGCGCACGTTCCAGCGCAGCGACGGCGATATCGCGGCGGTGCTGCAGGTGATGTTCACCGCACCGGAGATGGCGGCCGGCGCGCCACACAAGTTCAAGGATCCGTACCGCTTCCTGGTCTCGGCGCTGCGCCTGGCCTACGACGGGCAGACCATCGTCAATCCGCAGCCGTTGCTGGGCTGGTTGAACCAGATGGGCGAGCCGAGCTTCGGACGGATCACGCCCGATGGCTGGTCGCTGCAGTCCAGTGCCTGGAACAGTTCCGGGCAAATGGCGCAGCGCTTCGAGATCGCGCGTGCGATCGGCAACGGCAACACCCAGCTGTTCACCGTCGAGGGGCAGCAGCGCGGCGGTTTTCCGCAACTGAGCACGCCGCTGTACTACCACGCGATCGAGCCGCAACTGAGCGACGCCACGCGCCAGGCGCTGGCGCAGGCGCGCTCGCAGCAGGAGTGGAACGGCTACCTGCTGGCCTCGCCCGATTTCAATTACCGCTGACCGCGGCCTTCGCCGCACGGAGATCCGCCATGCACCGTCGCCGCTTCCTGCTCGCGTCCGCCGCCGCCGCGGCCAGCCTGCCGTTCGCCGGGCGCCTGTTCGCCGCACCGGCGCCGTCGCCGCGTTTGTTGGTGGTATTCCTGCGTGGCGGCTACGACTGCAACAACCTGCTGGTCCCGTACGCGAGCGACTTCTACTACGCCTCGCGGCCGAGCCTGGCCATCGCCAGGCCGGATCCGGCCAATCCCAACAGCGCCATCGCGCTGGACACGCAGTGGGGCCTGAACCCAAGGCTGCGCGACACGCTGATGCCGCTGTGGACCGACAAGCAGCTGGCCTTTGTGCCTTTCGCCGGCACCGACGACCTGTCGCGCAGCCACTTCGAGACCCAGGACAGCATCGAGGCCGGGCAACCGGCCGGGCAGCGCAGCGACTACCGCACCGGCTTCCTGGCGCGGCTGTCGCAGGTGGCCACCGGCACGCCGTCGATCGCCTTCACCGACTCGCTGCCGCTGAGTTTCCAGGGCGGCGGCGACATTCCCAATCTCTCGCTCAAGCGCAATCCGACCCCGGCCTTCGACCAGCGCCAGGCCGACATCCTCGCCGGCATGTACCACGGCACCCAGTTGGCCAGTGCCGCGCACGACGGCCTGGCGCTGCGCCAGCAGGTCTCGCAGGCCCTGCGCGACGAGATGCAGCAGGCCAACCGCGGCGCCGCCAGCGCGCGCACCTTCGCCGACGAGACACGGCGCATCGCCACGCTGATGCGTGAGCGCTACCGGCTCGGCTTCGTCGATGTCGGCGGCTGGGACACGCACGTCAACCAGGGCAGCACCGACGGCGCGCTGGCCAACAACCTGGCCAACCTGTCCGAGGGGCTGTCGGCCTATGCCGAGGCGCTGGGGCCGGAGTGGCGCAATACGGTGGTGGTGGTGCTGTCCGAGTTCGGCCGCACCTTCCGCGAGAATGGCGACAAGGGCACCGACCACGGCCACGGCACCACGTACTGGGTGCTGGGCGGCGGGGTCAACGGCGGCCGCATCGCCGGCGAGCAGGTGGCGGTGAGCAAGGACAAGCTGTTCCAGGACCGCGACTATCCGGTGCTGACCAACTACCGCGACATGTTCGCCGGCCTGCTCGGCCGCATGTGGGGCCTGTCGCCGACGCAACTGCAGAAGGTGTTTCCGCAGGCGCATGCGCGGGATTTGAAGTTGGTGTGATGCGTTTTCCGCGATGGAGGGATTCGGGAAATGTCCTGTAGGGGCGGCTTCAGCCGCGACGGGTGCACTGTGGGAGGGACTTCAGTCCCGACGCGTGACGCGCTCGACTCCCCGTAACGCATGCGTTGTCGCGTTCATCGCGGCGACGTCTTGAAGCGATGCCTCAAGACGCGATGGCCGCTCAGTCCGCGGCAAACGGAGAGCGACCATAGAACCGCGCCAGATGCGCCGCCACTTCCGGCATCTCGCGTTGCAGCCGCTCTGGCGCGGAAAAGTGATATTCGCTGACCACCGCGAAGAATTCTTCCGGCGCTTCGGCGGCGTAGGCGTCGATCTCGCTGGCGCGGCCGCGGTCCACGCGCGCGCAGAAGGTATCGTAGCTGCGCTGGAAATCGTCGGCCCATTGCCGTTGCCACGTACGCGGCAGCAGCGGCGTGCCGTCCAGGGCGCCGTCGAGCACGTCGAGCTTGTGCGCCATCTCGTGCACCGCCACGCAGTAGCCGGCACGTGGATCGTCCAGGTCGGCCTGCACGTCGGCCCAGGACAGGATCAACGGGCCGCTGTCCCAGGATTCGCCGATCAGTTCGTCTTCCCACTCGTGCAGCACGCCGGCCGCGTCGACATGGCTGCGCTGCACGCGGAACGCGTCCGGGTAGACCAGCAATTGCGACCAGCCGCGCATGCCCTCGCTGCCGTACTCCAGCAGCGGCAGACAGCACAGTGCGGCGAGCAGGCCGCACTGCCGGGCATCCAGCTGCAGGCCGCCCAGCGGCGAGATGGTCTTGCGATGCAGGAATTCGCTGGCCAGCGTACGCAGGCGCTGTTCGCGCGGCGCATCCAGGGCGGCGACCCAGGCGCAGTCGCGGCGCACGGCCTGCCAGGTAGGGTCATCGATGGCGGCGGGTTTCGACCACAGCCCGCGCAGCCAGCGTGGAATCAGCGGAACATCCCCGGCAGGAAGCTGTGCCACTTCGGCATGCGCATGCGCGGCACCAGGTCGCTGTCGCTGCCGCCGCCGGTGGTGGTCGAGGCCGGCTTGCCGGTGGAGGCGGGCGCATGCAGCGCCGCGGGCGGGCGCGTCGGCGTGCTGTCGGCATCGGCCGCGTCGCCGTAGGTGCAGTCGGTGTGCGGCTTCTCCGCCAGCACGTTGGACGCGTGGGCGGCGGCGAGTGGCAGCAGCAACAGGAGCAGGCAGGGCAGGGAACGGCGCATCGTCGGCATCCAGGGCGAGCGGCGGTGAATCCCGATTCTAACGCGGTTTTCACCCAATGCAGGGCCCCGGCCCTGGGCGCCCGGGGGGCGTTGCCGCATACTTTTCGGTTAACGAGGGCGCGCCACTGCACGCCCAGGGGCGGAACGAGGCGATGGAACCGGCGTTGGACGAGCGCGAACTGTTGGCCAGGCTCAGCAAGGGGACCCTGTCCGGCGATGCCCTGGCGCGCGCCTGCGGGCTGACCCGGGCGGCGGTGTGGAAGCGCATTCAGGCGCTGCGCGCGGCCGGGGTGGAGATCGAGGGCCGGGCCGGCGAAGGCTATGGCCTGGCACGGCCGCTGGAACTGCTCGACGCCGCGTCGATCCGGGCCGGACTGAGCGGACCGGCGGGCGCCGAGCTGGCCGGGCTGGAGATCGCCTGGAGCCTGGTCTCCAGCAATACCACCCTGCTGCAGCGGCCGGCACCGGCGCAGGGCAGCGAGGTCCTGCTGGCCGAGCGCCAGACCGGCGGCCGTGGCCGCCGTGGCCGGGTCTGGGCGTCGCCGCTGGCGGCGCATCTGTACCTGTCGGTGGCGCGCAGCTTCCAGGGCGGGCTGGGCCGGCTGGGCGGCTTGAGCCTGGCGGCCGGCGTGGCCGTGGCCGAAGCCCTGCGTGCGGCCGGATTCGCCACGGTCGGGCTGAAGTGGCCGAACGACCTGCTGGCCGACGGGCGTAAGCTGGGCGGCCTGCTGGTGGAGGGCGGCGGCGAGTTCGCCGGGCCGGCGCGGGCCG
The DNA here is from genome assembly GCF_009192935.1 of Xanthomonas sp. LMG 12461. NCBI lineage: Bacteria > Pseudomonadati > Pseudomonadota > Gammaproteobacteria > Lysobacterales > Lysobacteraceae > Xanthomonas > Xanthomonas sp. LMG 12461. The sequence continues at coordinate 59,590 of NZ_NQYT01000026.1, read as the reverse complement.
TGATCGGCCTGGGCCTGAACGTGGCGATGCCGGCGGCCACCGCCGCGGACATCGACCAGCCGTGGACCGACCTGACGCGGCTGGCCGGCGGCGCGGTGTCGCGCAACGCGATCGCCGCGGCGGTGCTGTCGCAGCTGCTGCCGGCGCTGGCGCTGTTCGATGCGGAGGGACTGGCGCCGTTCCTGCCGCGCTACGCCGCGCTGGATCTGCTGGCCGGACGCGCCGTGCGCATCGACGATGGCGGCCAGGTGCGCGAAGGCACGGCCCTGGGGCTGGCCGAGGACGGCGCGCTGCGGGTGGCCTTCGCCGACGGCGAGCAGCCGGTGCACGCGGGCGACGTCAGCGTGAGGCCGGCATGAGCGACTGGCTGTTCGACCTGGGCAACTCGCGCTTCAAGTTCGCCGCGCTGGAACACGGGCAGGTGGGCGCGGTGCAGGCCTGGCCGCATGGTGCCGAGGCGATGGACGCGGCGGCGGTCGCGGCGCTGCCGCAGGGTGGCACCGCCTACGTTGCCAGCGTCGCCGCGCCGGCCCTGACCGCCACCGTGCTGGAGGCGCTGCGCAGCCGTTTCGCGCAGGTGCAGGTGGCGCGCACCGAGGCTGCCTGTGCCGGGGTGCGGATCGCGTACGCGCGACCGCAGGCCTTCGGCGTGGACCGGTTCCTGGCCCTGCTCGCCGCGCATGGCGGCGGCGACGTGCTGGTGGTGGGCGTGGGAACGGCGCTGACCGTGGACCTGCTCGACCGCGATGGCCTGCATCGCGGCGGCCGCATCGCGCCGTCGCCCACGGTGATGCGCCAGGCCCTGCAGCAGAAGGCGGCGCAGTTGCCGGCCGAGGGCGGCGATTACCACGAGTTCGCCGCCGACACCGCCGACGCCCTGGCCTCCGGCTGCGACGGCGCGGCGGTGGCGCTGATCGAGCGCAGCCTGCAGCAGGGCGAGGCCTTGCTCGGACGTCGACCGCTGCTGCTGCTGCACGGCGGTGGGGTGCCGCCGCTGTTGCACGCGCTGCCGCCGGCCGAGCAGCGCCCCGCCTTGGTCCTGGACGGACTGGCGCTGTGGGCGCAGGCGCACGCCGTGGCCGGTGCCGGTGCCGCCTGAGCGGGCCGGCGCAGGCGGCCGCGATGCGGCGCGGCGCGGCGTGGCGTGGCGTGGCGTGGCGAAGCGGACGTTGCGCCGAAGTCGCAACGTCCCACGCAGACGTCACTGTCTCTCCCAACGTGCATCGCACGCTCTAGAATCCGGCCATGCTCGTTCGCGCCCTGCTCGTCGTCCTGACCATCCTCAACCTCGGCGTCGCGGTGTGGTGGGCGATGCAGCCGCCGACGCCGCCCCCGGTGCCGATGCCGGCCGTGCCGGCCGGGGTGGCGACGCTGCAACTGGTCAATGAAGCGCCGGCGCCGGCTGCTGCGCCAACTGCGCCGACGGCCGCGCCTGTCGCCGCGCCAGCCGATGCGCAAGCGGACACCGCCGTCGCCGCCGATCCTGTCGAAGCGGTTCCGGCGCAGGCTGACGCACCGGCGGCTCCCACGACCGCCGCACCGTCCACTGCGCCCACGCCGCTCGCTGCCGTGCCTGCGCCCGCTCCAACCCAGAGCCAGGCCGAGCCTGCAGCGGCGCCCGCCGCCGCCGCGGCGGTGTGCCTGAGCGTAGGACCGTACCCGGACCGCGACGCGGCGCAGGCGGCCGTCGCCGCGCTGGCCCCGGGAGCGCCGCGTCCGCGCCTGCGCGAGGCCGCCGACAGCGACGCCACCAGCTTCCGCGTGATCCTGCCGACCATCGGCGGCGAAGACGGCCTCAGGCAGGCCACCGAGCGCATCGTCGCCGCCGGCATCCGCGACTATTACCCATTGCGCCAGGGCGATGCCGGCAATGCCATCGCCCTGGGCCAGTACCGCAGCCGCGAGGGGGCCGAGCGCCGCCGCCAGGAACTGGCCCGTGCCGGCTTCAACGCCGACCTGATCCCCAGCGGCGGCAGCGGCCAGTCGCGCTGGTGGCTGGACCTGCGCGCCGACTCCGCGGCGCAGGCCGCGACCTTGCGCCGCCAACTCGGCGCCGCGCGCCAGCGCACCGTGGACTGCGGCACGCTACGCTAGAATGCCGCGCCTGCCGGTGTTCGGCGCCGCGCCGTCGCGCGTGCCGAGTCCCGCGCCAGCAGGTAGACTGCCCCGGGCCCGCCCGCGGGCGTCTCCACCTTGCCGCTTTAGCTCAGTCGGTAGAGCAACTGTCTTGTAAACAGTAGGTCATCCGTTCGATTCGGATAAGCGGCACCATCGTCGATCCGCCTGCATCCGCAGATGTCCGCGCTGCGCCATCAATCCGCTGAAACAGCGGGTTTTTGCTTTCTGTCGCGTGCCCTCACGAACATCCGGTCGAGCAGGGAGCAACTGCGCGTCACGCGAGCAGGGTGTGGCGTGGCGGATGGCAACCACGCAGCAGCACACTCGCGAGGCAACAGCCGCTCAACCGAAGCGCGGTTGGATCGCCACGTGTTGTCGCGAGCTGCGCTACGGGCTTCGCGGCATGAGCAAGGACTGCGCGCGCGCGGAAAGCGGACAACCCTGCTGCTGCAAGAAGGCGATGGCCTCTCTGGTGCGCCGGAGCAGCCCGGTGTTCGCGATGAAGGTCGTCTTCGCTCCCTGGAACGCCAGCACGACGTTCTCGGTTCCCCATGCCTTCCGATAGTCCACGCTGGCGATCTCGCGGTACGGACGGGTGCGCGTGCGCAGCACGCGGTACTCCACGTGGTCCGCGTGCAGGATCAGCATGGGGTTGAGGCTGTTGTGCGCCCACGCGAACCAGGGAAGGAACGTGAGCCCGGCGAACGCGGCCTCCAGGGTCACGGTCAACGGTTTTTCCAAGGCGATCTCCAGAAACGGCGGAGCAGCTTAGTCAGCCACCGCCATCGACGTCCAACGGTGCGCCTCCGCTGCTGCGACGCGGCGAGTCGTGCCATGCCGGTCCCGCTAGACTGGGTCACTTTTTTTGGCTGGAGCGTATGCGCATGAAGTCGTCCTTTCTGCCGGTGTCCCTCATCGGCGTGCCTACCGACATCGGTGCGGGACATCGTGGTGCGCGCATGGGGCCGGAGGCGCTGCGCATCGCCGGCCTGCACGAGGCGCTGGCCAATCGCGGCGTGGAGGTGCGCGACATCGGCAACATCGATGGCCCGCGCAATCCCTGGCAGGCGCCGGTCGACGGCTACCGCCACCTGGACGAGGTGGTGGCCTGGAACCGCGCGCTGATGGAGGCCAGCTACGCCGAGCTGCGCGCCGGACGCATGCCGATCGTGCTCGGCGGCGACCATTGCCTGGGCATCGGTTCGATCACCGCGGTGGCGCGGTACTGCCGCGAACAGGGCCGCAAGCTGCGCGTGCTGTGGCTGGACGCGCATTCGGACTTCAATACCAGCGAGGTCACGCCGTCGGGCAACGTGCACGGCATGCCGGTGGCCTGCCTGTGCGGGCTGGGCCCGCAGGCGCTGACCGAGCTCGGCGGCAGCGCGCCGGCGCTGCGCCCGGAGCAGGTGCGGCAGATCGGCATCCGCTCGGTCGACCCGGACGAGAAGCGGCTGATCAAGCAGCATCGCGTGGACGTGTACGACATGCGCTACATCGACGAGATGGGCATGAAGCGGACCATGGAGGCGGCGCTGGACGGGCTCGACGCCGACACCCATCTGCACGTCAGCTTCGACGTGGACTTCCTCGACCCCAGCATCGCCCCGGGTGTCGGCACCACCGTGCCCGGCGGCCCCAACTACCGCGAGGCGCAACTGGTGATGGAGATGATCGCCGACAGCGGGCGCATGGCCTCGCTGGACATCGTGGAGCTGAATCCGGTGCTGGACCACCGCAACCTGACCGCGGAGCTGGCCGTGGACCTGGTGGAGAGCCTGTTCGGCAAATCGACCCTGATGCGGGACTGAGCGACGCGGGCTTACCCTGAATGGGTCGCCGGTTCATTCACGTGAAATCCACAGTCGTGACGGCAGATTCACCTCCAGACGGTAGCGCGGCGACGCCTATCGCCGCCCACCCCGACCACCTGCGATTGCCGAGGACGACCCGATGAAGCGACTGACCACCCTGTTGATGCTGACCCTGTTTTGCGCTGGTGTGCTGACCGGCTGCAACACCGTTGCCGGCGCCGGCAAGGACATGCAGAAGGCGGGCGAGAAGGTGGAAGACACCGCCAAGGATTGCAGCGCGGGCAAGTGCTGAGTTTCGCGCGGCCTGCGTGCCGCGTCCCATGACCAAGTAAGCAAGGAGTGAACCTATGAAGCGTACGTTTGCGTGGATGCTGCTGGCGATGTTCTCGGTGGGCCTGCTGGCCGGTTGCAACACCGTTGCCGGTGCCGGCAAGGACGTGCAGAAGGCAGGCGAGAAGGTCCAAGACGCCGCCAAGAACTGAGCCTCGTCTCGGTGACCAGAAACGGGTCGGCTTGCCGGCCCGTTTTTTTTTGCGCGGCTGCCGACCACCGCGTAACGGTTCACGATGCTCATGCATCGCTGACGCTGCGTTGATCGGTTCGCGACGCAGGCCGCGCAATGCTGCGCGGGCGGCGTACGGCGCCGCTTACACATCACGAGAGATGCCATGAACAAAGACATCATTGCCGGCAAGTGGACCCAGCTCAAGGGCAAGATCAAGGCGCAGTGGGGCGACCTCACCGACGACGACTTCGACGTCGCCGAAGGCAACACCCAGTACCTGGCCGGCAAGCTGCAGGAGCGCTACGGCTGGGCGCGCGATCGCGCCGAGAAGGAAGTGCACGCGTTCCGCGACGGCCTGGGCAAGGAATACCACGACTGAGGCGCACACCGCCGCAGCGTCGTCGATACGGGCCGCATTGCGGCCCGTGCTTTTTTGGTGCGCGGGACGCTCAGCGCTCCGGCGGATCGGGCACGTAGTCGCCGGGAAACGCGCTTGGCGCAACCGCCACGCGCCGCGGCGGCAGGTTCCGCGGCAGCACGCCGCGTGCGATCAGCCGTGCGCGGCTGTCGTAGCGCAGCTCGGTCCGTTGCATCGGCACGTCGCTGGCGCGCTCGAATTCTGTGACGCGCGAAGGCGACCATTCGCGCGCGCCGTGGCCGGTGCCCAGGCGCTGCTGCACGCGGGCAGCGGAGGTGCCTTCGCGTGCATACGTGCGTGCGTCCGCGGACGGTGCCGCCGCGAGGGGTGCGGCCGCACTGCGTTGCGGGGCGTCGGCGGCCGCTGCCGGTGCAGGCATTGCTTCCGGCGTCGGGACGCCGGGCGTTGCCGCGCGCGCGGCTGCGTTGGCAGCTCTCTCGGCGTCGACGCCTGCGTTCCCCGGGACGGTATCGGGCCATGCCCGCGCTTCGTCGAACACCGCCATGCCGATCACGCCGACGTTGCGCGGACGTCCGGTGCGTGCCGCATAGCTGTCCTCCAGGTCGGTGAACACGAACTGCGCCACGTCCTCGGACGATTTGCGCCACCCGGCGATCTCGGTTTGTTGCCACGGCGCCAGCACATAGCCGCGCTGGTCGCTGGCCGCGGTCTGGCCACTGACCGCGTTGACGCCGTCCACCGACAGCACCACCAGCACCCGCGCCCCGGTCAGGTTGGTCAGGCGCAGCGCGTAGCGGTGGCCGGGCGTGGCGGCGATCCAGCGCTCGCCGCGCCAGGCATGCGCGGGCAGCGGATCGTCGCCGGCATCGCGATCGATCACCTTCAGCTGCACTGCCGGCGCCGAGCTCGGTGGCGACGGCCATGGACGAAAGCCACACAGCCCGCCGATGCACAGCAGCGCGAAAGCGAGCACGGCGAGGGAACGGGAACGGCGGGGCAGGGAAGGAGCAGGAACGTGCATCGCGGCGACTCCAGGACGGGGACGCCGGATTGAACGCACCACGCGCCGGAACGGGGTTGTCGCGCAGCGGGTAAACTCGCCTGGTTTCCCCCTGACCGTCCATTCCGCATGACCACCCGCGTTCTCACCGGCATCACCACCTCCGGCACGCCGCACCTCGGCAACTACGTCGGCGCCATCCGCCCCGCGCTGCAGGCCAGCCGGCGTCCCGGCATCGAGAGCTTCTTCTTCCTGGCCGATCTGCACAGCCTGATCAAGGCGCAGGACCCGGCGCGGACCCAGCGTTCGACCCTGGAGATCGCGGCGACCTGGCTGGCGGCGGGCCTGGATCCGGCGCAGGTGTGGTTCTACCGCCAGTCGGATGTGCCGGAGACCAACGAGCTGACCTGGTTCCTGACCTGCGTCGCCGGCAAGGGCATCCTCAATCGCGCGCACGCCTACAAGGCGGCGGTGGACAAGAACCGCGCCGACGGCGAGGACGACGATGCCGGGGTCACCGCCGGCCTGTTCATGTATCCGGTGCTGATGGCCGCCGACATCCTGCTGTTCAAGGCGCAGCATGTGCCGGTGGGCCGCGACCAGATCCAGCACATCGAGATGGCGCGCGATTTCGCGCAGCGCTTCAACCACGTCTACGGCCGCGAGCACTTCGTGCTGCCCGACGCGCTGATCGACGAGCAGGTGGCGACGCTGCCCGGGCTGGATGGGCGCAAGATGAGCAAGAGCTACGACAACACCATTCCGCTGTTCGCCCCGCGCGAGGAGCTGAAGAAGCGGGTGTTCGCCATCGTCACCGATTCGCGCGCGCCCGGCGAGTCGAAGGAGACCGAGGGCTCTGCGCTGTTCCAGCTGTACCAGGCCTTCGCCAGCGCCGAGGAGACGGCCGCGTTCGCGCAGGCGTTCGCCGCCGGCATCGGCTGGGGCGAGGCCAAGCAGCAGCTGTTCGAGCGCATCGATGCCGAGATCGCGCCGATGCGCGTGCGCTACGAGGCGCTGATGGCGCGTCCGCAGGACATCGAGGCGATCCTGCGCGACAACGCGCAGCGCCTGCGCGAACGCTATGCGATCCCGTTCCTGGCCGAGCTGCGGCACGCGGTGGGCCTGCGCGATCTGTCGGCGCAGGGCGATGGCGCTACCGAAGCGGCGACGGCCAAGCAGGCGCTGCCGAGCTTCAAGCAGTACCGCGAGGCCGACGGCCAGTTCTACTTCAAGCTGCTCGATGGCGAGGGCGTGCTGCTGTTGCAGAGCGGCGGCTTCGCCTCGCCGCGCGATGCCGGGCAGACCATCGCTGCGCTCAAGCAGGCCGCACAGGCCGAGGCGCTGCAGGCGGCGCCGGTGACCCTGGAAGCAGCGGCCGAGACGGTGCTGGCGGCGCTGGCGCGGCTGCGCGAGGCGGGCTGAGCGCTGGCGCGCGGCGGTCCGTCTTAGGGTCGGCTTCAGCCGCGACAGGCATTCCTAGGAATGCTTGTCGCCTAGGAATGCCTGTCGCGGCTGAAGCGGCTCCGACAGGGCGGCACTAGCCTTGTCGAAGGATTGCATTGTGGGAGGGACTTCAGTCCCGACGACGGAGGGTGTCAGGCGGCGCTCGGCTTCGCTTGTCGCGGCTGCATGACGGTCGACTCCTACAGACAAATGACGCGTCCCATCGCGACATCCGAAGCGCGTGTGTTTGCCGGCCGCATGCAGTCGGGACTGAAGTCCCTCCCACAATGGGCTGTCGGGTCTGCGGCGTTTCCGTTATTCGTTCTCATCCGGCCCTTGCCGCCCGGCACTGGCAGCATCCTCCATACCGCCTAGAATGGAGCTTCGCCCAGCCACGCTTCTGCGCCATGCCACGCGATCCCAGCATCCATCTCGTCGATACCGGCTTCCAGCGCGCGCAGTTCGATGCCGCCTACCTGATCGTGGAGAACGGGCGCGGCGCCTTCGTCGACTGCGGCACCAGCCATGCCGTGCCGCTGCTGCTGGACGCCCTGGCGCAGGCCGGTCTGGCGCCGGCCGACGTGGACTGGCTGATCCTCACCCACGTGCACCTGGACCATGCCGGCGGTGCGGGTGCGCTGCTGCAGCACCTGCCGAACGCGCGTCTGCTGGTGCATCCGCGCGGTGCGCCGCACATGATCGATCCGGCGCGGCTGATCGCCGGCGCCACCGCGGTGTACGGCGAGGCGGAGATGGCGCGCAGCTACGGCAGCATCGTGCCGGTACCGGCGGAGCGCGTGGTGGTGGCCGAGGACGGCCATCGCCTGTCGCTGGCCGGGCGCGAGCTGTTGTGCATCGACACCCCCGGGCACGCCCGCCATCACCTGTGCGTGTGGGACGCACGCAGCCGCAGCTGGTTCAGTGGCGACACCTTCGGCCTGTCCTACCGCGAACTGGACAGCACGCGCGGTGCGTTCGCGATCCCGACCTCGTCGCCGGTGCAGTTCGAGCCGGAAGCGATGCAGGCCTCGATCCAGCGCATGCTCGGCTATGCGCCGCAGACGCTGTACCTCACCCACTACGGTCCGGTGGAGGGCGCCGAGACGCTGGCGGCGGAGCTGCTGGAGCAACTGGAGGCGATGGTGGCGATCGCGCGCGGATGCGACGGCCGTTCCGACCGCCATCGCTGCCTGGTCGCGGCGCTGACCGCGCTGTATCTGGAGCGGGCGCGGCTGCATGGCTGTCCGCTGGACGATGCCGGCGTGGAGCGCGTGCTGCACATGGACATCGAACTCAATGCGCAGGGCCTGGCCTGCTGGCTGGATCGTCCCGAGCGCTGAACGGCGGCCGGTTTCGCGCAAGCGAATGCGTCGCCGTGCTGTCTCCGCACGACGCCATTCTCTACACTGTGCGGCCCGCTTGTTGCCAGGTCGTGACCGTGAACCCGATGCGCATGTTGCTGCTGTCCGCTTCCCTGTTCATGGGAGGTGCGGCACAGGCAGCTAACGATGCGCTGGCCGGCGATGCGGGCGGCGACGCCGATGCCTTGGAGCGGCATGCCTTGCCGGCGAACAGCGATTCCTCCGAGGCCCGTGGTCCGGCGATGCCGGGCTGAGCGACGCCGGCCGAGCGAGATGCGAGTGCCATCAGAGCACGTTGGCTGCGCAGTGCCAGGGCCGTTGGCCGGCGACACGCGCGGTTGCGCTGGGTGCGCGGGAGAAGGAGATCTTCGCGGGTGGCGCAAGGCCACGCGTAGAAGCGGCTTCAGCCGCGACGGGGCGTGACCGGCAATGCCTGTCGCGGTTGAAGCCGCTCCTGCGAGAGAACAACGCTGTGTTCGGCAAGGCTGCGAAAAGCGCGCGCTAGAAGTGGCCTGAAGCCGTTTCTACCGTGCCAGGTGCGTGCGGGTGCCGCAGGCGACCATGCCGCACTGCTCAGGCAGTGGTGTCGATCAACCCGCCGACGATGCCCTGATTGAGCAGGTCGCCGCTGACCGTGCCGCTGAGGCTGGGATCGGACTGCAGCAGCGACGACAGCTGCGGGGTCAGGCCCTGGCTGCTGAAGACGCCGGAGGCGTTGTACAGGCCCGGGGTCGACGGCGGCGCGGTGATGGTGCCGAGCAGGCCCTGGTCGTATGTCTGCGTGGCCTGATCGAGGGTGGGGTAGGGCGCGGTGCCGGTCGAGGTCGACGCGCCGGCGGTCGAGGTGGAAGTGCCGGCAGAGGAGGTCGAGGCCGCATCGCTCGGGCCGGCGCTGACGATGCTGTTGAACAGCCCGGCCGCGTTGTAGGTCAGGCCCGTGTCGGCCGGGATGGTTCCCGCGAGGCCGCCGAGGCTGAAGATCACCGAGGCCTCGCCGGACAATTCCACCGCCTGCTGCACCGCGGCCGGATCGTTGCTGGCCACGATCGGGTTGCCGGCTTGAGCCGAACCGCTGGAGGCACTCGCTGCGGAAAAGCCATAGGGCGACGTGCCATAAGGCGTGACGGTGCCGAGCGGCGACAGTGCGGTATCGATGGCCATGGCAGTGCGCAGCGAGCAGGTGTGTGTGCGTACAGATACGCCCGTGCGGCTGAACCGTCTCTTAGGTTTTTCGGGGGCTGCGGAGCGCCGGAGCGGGCTGCAGTTGCGCTGTCATGGACGTCGGCTGATCGGTGGAAACTTCAGGGGTCAGAACTGCATTGAGCAGCACACTCCTTGCGCGAGGCCGGTCTCGTTTCTTCGGCCAGAGCGCGGCGCGGGTCGGCCATGCGCAGTGGCGGCAGCTGACGCGACCTGATTGAGATCCTTCATCTGCTGCGCGTTGCTGGTCTGGCTGTTGGCGCGCCCACGCGGACCTGCAGCGCCGCGGCCTGGTGATCACGGTGGAGCGCCGGGCGCCGCTGGCGGTGGCTGCGGTGCCAGTGTGGATGCCCGTGCGGCACCCGACGCATCGTCGCGCCAGCGGCTCATCACTGCCTCGTCGCGCCGACGCGACCTCGAGGCAGTCGGCGCTTTCAGCGCGATGGACGGCGTGGCTTGGCAGGTTTGCAGGGGTACCGTTTGGCCAGGGCCTGCGCGACCAGGTCGCTGGCGCGTTCGTCCAGGCGCGTATCGGGCAGCGCGACGAGATCGGCGACCAGGGCCTGCACATCCGGTGGACCGGACTGGCCGGCCGGTCGGCACCATCGCGCGCCCTCGCTGCCGGCCGCGATGCCGAGCATGTAGGCGGCCGCCGTGCGCGAGGACACCATGACCCGCAGTTCCTGCGGTTGCTGCGGACCCAGGTCGTCTGCCAGCGAGCCGTCCAGCGGGGCTTCCAGCAACTGATGTCCGTTCAAGTCCCAGGGTCCGGCAGGCGGGCGTGCCGCGCTGTTGCTGCCCAGCGCCGCCAGCAGGGGCAGCGCGAGCCAGGTGCGGTGTGATGTCATCCACGACTCCTTTCTAGACGAGTGGTCTGCACGCCGCGGCGGTGCGCCGCGCGCGGGCGATAGGGCTTGCGCACAGACCAGGTGCTCTAGAATAGCGCCCCTGCTGTCTCTGGCGCCGTCCGATGCCTTCTGCTCCTGTCGCCGCTGCGCCTGCGCGCGGCGGCTTCGTCGTTCTCGCCCTGTTCCTGGTCTATGTCGTCTGGGGCTCGACCTATCTGGCGATCCGCTTCGCCCTGGAAGGCGGCGCGCCGCCGTTGAGCGTGGTCTCCGGCACGCGCTTCGTGATCGCCGGCAGCGTGCTGTACGCGGTGCTGCGCTGGCGCGGGGTGGCCGCGCCCACGCGCGCGCAGTGGCGGCCGCTGGCCACGCTCGGCGCGCTGATGCTGGTCTGCGGCAATGGCCTGGTGGTGCTGGCCGAGCGACAGGTGTCCTCGGGGCTGGCGGCGGTGGCGGTGGCCTCGGTGCCGCTGTGGATGGCGCTGTTCGGCACGTTGCGCGGCCACCACGCCAGCCGCGGCGAATGGTTGGGCATCGTGGTCGGCTTCGCCGGCGTGGTGTGGCTCAACGCCGGCAGCAGCCTCAATGCCAGCCCGCTGGGCCTGGTGCTGCTGTTGATCGCGCCGGTCGGCTGGGCGTTCGGCTCGGTGTGGTCGCGCGGGCGCGATCTGCCGATGCCGTTCATGGCCGCCGCGGGGCAGATGCTGTGCGGCGGGGTGATGCTGGTGGCGATCGGCCTGCTCAGCGGCGAACGCCTGCATACCCTGCCAAGCGCACAGGGGATGCTGGCGGTGGCCTACCTGTGCGTGTTCGGCTCGATCGTCGCCTTCACCGCCTACGTGTGGCTGCTGCAGAACGTACGCCCGGCGCTGGCCGGCAGCTATGCCTACGTCAATCCGGTGATCGCGGTGGCGCTGGGCAGTTGGCTCGGCAGCGAACGCTTCAGCGCCAGCGATTTCGGTGCGATGGCGGTGATCCTGGCCGGCGTGGTGGTGATCACCGTGGCGAGGACCCGGCGATGACCGCGGTCGCCGCGCAGGAGGCCCGGCGCGGCCTGTGGATCACCGCGGCGACCTTCGCGCTGTGGGGCGTGGTGCCGGTGTACTGGCACCTGCTGCAGGCGGTGCCGTCGCCGCACATCATCGCCCACCGCATCGTCTGGAGCACGCTGCTGGTGGTGGCCTGGCTGGTGTACAGCGCACGCCTGCAGTGGTGGCGGCGCATTGCCGCGCAGCCGCGCGCGCTGGCCACGCTGGCGCTGAGCAGCGTGGCGATCGCCTTCAACTGGGGCCTGTACATCTGGGCGGTCAATGCCGGCCACGTGATCGAGACCAGCCTGGGCTACTTCATCAATCCGCTGGTCAACGTGCTGCTCGGGGTGCTGGTGCTGCGCGAGCGGCTGCGTCCGCTGCAATGGCTGGCGGTGGCCTGCGCCGCGCTGGGCGTGGCCTGGCTGACCGTCGACGCCGGCACGCTGCCGTGGATCGCGCTGGGCCTGGCCGGCTCGTTCGGGCTGTACGGCCTGTTGCGCAAGCTGGTGCAGGTGGATGCGGTGGCCGGGCTGGGGGTGGAGAGCCTGTACCTGTTCCTGCCGGCGCTGGGCTTCGTGCTGTGGGGCGAGGCCGGCCACGGCGGCGGCTTCGTCGGCGGCTGGGGCTGGCGCAACGACCTGCTGCTGGCATTCGGCGGCGTGGTGACCGCGGTGCCGCTGATCGGTTTCGCCTACGGCGTGCGACGCATCCCGCTGTCGCTGGTGGGGCTGCTGCAATACATCGCGCCAAGCCTGCAGCTGCTGCTGGGCGTGTGGTTCTTCCGCGAGCCGTTCGACGCGGGCAAGGCGATCGGCTTTGCCGCCATTTGGATCGGCTTGCTGTTGTTCGCCGGCGAGAGCTTGTGGCGGCGAGCGGGGATTAGGGATTAGGGATTCGCAAGAGCAGAAGCAGCGCAGCCCGCTGTTACGAATCCCCAATCCCGACTCCCCCGGCTTAGCCGCGGCTACCGCTCGCGGCCGGCCCACCGGTCAGCTGCAGCTCGGGGTCAGCACGCGGCGGCAGCGGCTGCGGGCAGCGGCCGCCGTGGCTCGGCGACTGCAGGTCGGCGAACCAGTCCTCCACGGTCGGCGCCAGCAGGTCCAGCCGCATCGGCAGGCTCAGGTGGTTCTCGCCGGGCATCTCCAGGTAGTGCGCGCGCGGGGCGTCCAGCGCCAGCAGGCGGCCGTGCGCCACCGGGATGTGCTGGTCGGCGCTGCCGTGCAGCAGCAGCACGCAGGCCGGTGCGGCGCGCGCGGCGGCGGTGACGTCGACCTGGTCCAGGTTCAGCGCCAGGCGCTGGTTGGCGTTGGCGATCACCGCATCCAGGTTCTGCCCGCCGTAGCGCCAGCGCGCCAGGTCCATCGCCGCGCTGGCCATCCAGCCGCGCGGGCGGCTGGCGAGCATGTGCGGGATCATGTCGCGGATGCCGCGGCCGGCGTTGGCGAAGGATTCCATCGCGACCACGCCGTCGACCTGGTCGCCGAGCTTCTGCGCGGCGAACAGCGCGGTGGCCGCGCCGTAGGACACGCCGAACAGGTACACCGGGCCCTGCACCTCGCCGCTGGCGCGCAGGGCGCGGATCACCGCGACCACGTCGTCGGACTCGCGGGTGCCGTAGCCGGCCGGGCCGCCGCCGGAGCGGCCGTGGTTGCGCAGGTCGATGCTGATGCTGCGGTAGCCGGCCTGGGCCAGGTCCAGCGACCACGGCAGCAGCGAGTCGCCGTCCATCATCCAGCCGTGCAGCAGCACCACGGTGCCGCGCGGGGCCATGTGCGTGGTCGGCGCCGGGGTGGCCACGTCCATGGCGAAATCGGCGTGCTCGTGGCCGCTGGCATCGCGGCCGGCGTGCTCGTAGCGGTAGCGCATGTGGTAGTCGCCCGGGTCGATGGCGCGCCAGAAGATCGGGATGCCGCCGGGCACCACCACGTGGCCGCTGCGGTTGGGCAGGGTCGCCAGCAGGCTCTGGATACGCTCCTCGTCCATCAGCGGCGACACGCCGCCCGGCGCGACCAGGCGGTCGCTGAGCGAGGTGGAGGAGCAGGCGCTCAGCCACAGGCTGGCGCAGAGGACGAGCAGCAGGCGCAGGCGCGAGGACATGGGCGTGGCGGCGTGGAACCAAATGGCCGCGCAGGCTAGCGCCTCGGCGGCGGCCGTTCTACCGCGTTTCGATGACGGAACGATGACGCGTCAGCCGCCATTGGGCCGGGCCGGGACACGGGTCCCGGCCCGGCGCGTTCAGCCCTGGCGCTACAGCGCGCGCAGGGCGGTGGTGATCGGCAGCCGCGCCGCGCGCAGCGCCGGGAACAGGCCGCCGACCAGGCCGATGCCCAGCGCCCACTTCAAGCCGGTCCACAGCAGCGGCGGGGACACCTTGAACTGGAACACCACCTGGCTGAAGTTGCTGCCCAGGGTGGAGACGCTGTAGCCGTTGAAGATCGCCCAGGCGATCAGCCCGCCCAGCACGCCGCCGAGCAGCGCCAGCAGCATGGTCTCCAGCATCACCGCCACCACCACCGGCAGCCCGCGGAACCCCAGCGCGCGCATCGTGGCGATCTCGCGGGCACGGGTGGCGACCGCCGCGTACATGGTGTTGAGCGCGCCGAACACCGCGCCGATCGCCATGATGGTGCCGATGAAGGTGCCCAGGACCTCCAGGACCTTGCTGAGGTTGCCGCCCTGCTTGCGGTAGTACTCGCGGGTGGTGAACACGTCCAGCTTCAGCCGCGGGTCGGCGTCCATCGCCGCCTTGAACTGGCGGAAGCCGTCCTGGCCCTGGGTGCGCACGCTGATCGACTGGTAGGCGCTGCGGTTGTAGGTGGTGGCCAGGGTCTGGGTGTCGGTCCACAACTCCGAGTCGTGCGCGTCGCCGCTGGCGAACACGCCGACCACGGTCCAGGCCTGGTTGCCCAGGGTCAGGGTCTGGCCGAGCTGCAGGCCGCGGAACTGCGATTGCGCGCCCTTGCCGACCACGATCTCGCGCAGGCCCGGTTGGAAGCGACGGCCCTGCAGGAGCTTGACCTTGTCGTGCACCGCCCAGCCCTGCTCGCCGACGCCGCGGAACTGCGCGTTGACGTCGGTGCCGTCGGACTTGGACTGCAGGTTCACCACCTGCGACAACTCCGGCGAGACCAACGGGCGGTTGTCGGCGCCGCGCGCCACGCCGGCCAGGCTGGCGATCAAGGGCACCTGGTCGCGGGTGATGACCGAGTTGGTCTCGGCCTGCGAGCCGCCGCGCAGGACGATGGCGGTGGTGTCGTCGCCGGTGCTGTCCAGAGTGGCCTGGAAACCTTGGCCCATCGCCAGCATCGCCACCAGCACGCCGACCACGCCGGCGATGCCGACCACGATCACCGAACTGGCGCCCCAGCGCTGCGGCAGGCTGGCGATGCCGATGCGCGCGGCGGCCAGCGACAGCCGGCCGCTGCGGGTGACCAGCAGCAGCACGGCGAGCACCGCCACCAGCGCCAGCACCAGGAACCAGGGCAGGGCGATCCAGATTCCCAGGCACAGCGCCAGCGCCGCGATCGCCAGGACATTCCATAACCATTGCATCTTCATTGCGTTGTTCCTCGGGTCTGCGTCGCCGTCCGTGGCATCGCTGTGCTGGAGAGAGGGGGCGGGCTCAGCGCCCGGCCAGGGCGTCGACGATCTTCAGCCGCTGCGCGCGCAGCGCCGGCAGCAGGCCGACCACCACGCCGATGACCAGCATCAGCGCCGCGCCGATCAGCCAGGTCTGCAGCGGTACCGCGTGCACCGGCAGTGCGCCGCGGCTGGCGCTGGCCAGCACCGGGATCGCCGCCGCCGCCAGCGCCATGCCGAGCAGGCCGCCGAGCACGATCAGCAGCACCGACTCGACGATCACCAGGGTCAGCACCGTGCGGTCCTGGAAGCCCAGGGTCTTGAGCGTGGCCAGTTCCGGAATGCGTTCGCGCACCGCCTGCGCCATGGTGTTGCCGGTCAGCAGCACCAGGGTGAAGAACACCGCGCCCATGATCGAGGTGACGATCAGGCCGATGTCGGCGAACTGCTTGACGAAGGCCTGCTGGAATGCCGACTCGGTCTGCGACTTGGTCTCGTGGTCGGAGTTGGCCGACAGCGCATCGATCGCCTGCGCCACGCGCGAGGCGTGCTCGGGATTGTCCAGCCGCACCGTGTACCAGCTGACCTTGCCCTTGATGTAGTCGTTGCTCTCGTCGAAGTATTTCCAGTTCATCATCAACTGGTTCTCCGCCTGCACGTTGGCGCGGTCCTTGGCGCGGAAGATCGCCTTCAGTTCCAGCGGCCAGTCGTTGCTGCCGCCGCGCGGGAAGATGGTGGCCTGCAGCGGGATCACGTCGCCGACCTTCCAGCCGTTCTTCTTCGCCAGCGCCTCGCCCACCGCCGCACCGGTGCGGGTGTCGCGGAACGCCTTGAGCTGCTCCGGCGGCACCACGTACTCGCTGTACACGTCGAAGAAGTTCGGCGCCACCGAGAAGTTGGGGAAGAAGTCCTTGGGATCCTTGTAGATGCCGCCGAACCACATCGCATAGGTCACGTCGCGCACGCCCGGCACGCTGCGGATCTGCGCTTCCAGGCGCACCGGCAGCGACTGGGTGATCGACAGACGCGAGGCCACGACCAGGCGGTTGACCCCTTCCACCGAGCCGCCGGCGGTGAACGCGACGCGCACCGAGTCGAGCAGGCCGAACAGCAGGAAGGCGACGATCACCGAGAACAGGGTCAGCACTGTCCGCGTCTTGCTGCGGAACAGTTGCGCCCAGATCAACGAAAAATACTTCATGGCATCGCCTCGCTCAGTGCGCGGCCGGCGCGTCGGCCAGCTCGCCCTTGTCCAGGTGCACGGTGTGGGTGGCGTACTCGGCGGCCTTGGGGTCGTGGGTGACCATGACGATGGTCTTGCCGTGGCTGCGGTTGAGTTCCTGCAGCAGGCTCAGCACGTCCTCGGCCGAACGCCGGTCGAGGTCGCCGGTGGGTTCGTCGCAGATCAGGAAGGTGGGGTCGGAGACGATGGCGCGGGCGATGGCCACGCGCTGCTGCTGGCCGCCGGACAGTTCGCTGGGCTTGTGGTTGCGGCGCTCGGCCAGGCCGACCAGGGTCAGCGCGATCTCGGCATTGCGCTTGCGCTGGGCGGCGCTGAGCGAGGTCAGCAGCAGCGGCAGTTCGACGTTCTTCTGCGCGGTGAGCATCGGCATCAGGTTGTAGAACTGGAACACGAAGCCGACGTGGTGGCTGCGCCAGGTGGCGAGCTGCCCGCCGCTCATGCGGTCGATGCGCTGGCCTTCGATCTCGATCTCGCCGCCGCTGGGCGAATCCAGCCCGCCGATCAGGTTGAGCAGGGTGGTCTTGCCGGAGCCGGACGGACCCATCAGGGCGACGAAGTCGCCACGGGCGATATCCAGGTCGATGCCGTGCAGGACCTGGACTTTCTCGGGGCCGCGCTGGTAGGTCTTGGTGACGTTGCGCAGGGTGACGAGGGTGGACATGGTGGTGTTCCTGGCGGTGGACGAGGTGGAGGCGATGCGGTCGCCGGTGGGCGAGGGGTTTACCGTTGCGGTTGCGGTTGCGGTTGCAAGTGCAGTTGTTGCTGTTGCTTCTGTTGTTGCTGTTGCTGTTGCTGTTGTTCTTGCTTTTGACTTGCCGGGTTCCCTTCCGAAGCGGCGGCCAGCGCGGGGAAAAACCCGAAGGGCGGCGTACATGGATGTACGCCGTCCGCGGCAGGGGCAGGATGCCCCTTCCGCGGATCCCCGGGCTGGACGCGGACCCGGAGCGCGTTAGCGCGGAGGGCGCGTAGGCAGGGTGTGCTTTCTTTTGGTTACTTTTCTTTGCACAAGCAAAGAAAAGTAACTCGCCGCAAGGCGAAAGCTTTGCTCTTGCACTTGCTGTTACGGTGACGACCGCTGGATCGTAGGAGCGGCTTCAGCCGCGACATGCATGACCAATTACGTTTGTCGCGGCTAACGCCGCTCCTACAGTTTTTCTCATCGGACACAAAAGCTTGGAGCAAAGGCTTTCGCCCTTTCGGGCGAGTTACTTTTCTTTGCTCGCGCAAAGAAAAGGTAACCAAAAGAAAGCGCGCCCTGCCTCGCGCCCTCCGCGCTACGCGCTCCGGGTCCGCGGATGCACCGGGGATTCGCGGAAGGGGCATCCTGCCCCTGCCGCGAACGGCGCACATCCATGTGCGCCGCCCTTCGGGTTTTTCCCCGGTCCATCCGCCGCTGCGGAAGGGAACCCGGTGAATCAAGAGCCGAAGCCAAGAAACAGCAACAGCAGAGCAACAGCAGAGCAAGAGCAGAGCAAGAGCAGAGCAACAGCAGAGCAAGAGCAAGAGCAAGAGCAAGAGCGGTGTGACGGCGCTGGGCGCAGTTGAAAAGCGACTACATCAAGTGCGACATCGGGTGCTGACACAATTTGCAGCACACCATCGCGCACTACTGCGCAGCGGCCTCCGCCGTCTTCACCTGCATGCCGGCACGCAAGGCCTCCGGCGGATCCAGCACCACCGTGTCGCCGGCGGACAGGCCGGACAGTACCTGGCGGTCGTCGCCCAGGGCGATGCCGGTCTTCAGCGCGCGCTGCTCGACCGTGTTGTCCTCCTTGACCGCGAACGCCACATCCTGGCCGGCGCGCTTGACGATCGCCGCGCCCGGCACCCGCACGCCCTGCGGCGTGTGCTGCGCCTGCGGCTGCGGCGCCTCCAGGAAACTGACCCGCACGCCCATCTCCGGCACGATCCGCGCGTCCTTCTGCTTCAGCGCCACGCGCACCTTCACCGTCGCCTTGCCGCGGTCGGCGGAGGGGATGATCGCGATCACCTCGGCCGGGATCTTCCAGTCCGGATACGCGTTGAGCGTGGCTTCCACCGGCATGCCCGGCTTGACCCGGCCGATGTAGGACTCGCCCACCTCGACCTCGATCTCCAGCGAATCCATGTCGACGATGGTGCCGATGCCGGTGCGGGTGAAGCCGCCGCCGGCCGACAGCGGCGAGACGATCTCGCCCGGCTGCGCCGCCTTGGCGGTGACCACGCCGGAGAACGGCGCACGCACGATGGTGTTGTCCACGTTGAGATCGGAGATCGACAACTGGTTGCCGGCCACCGCCACGTTGCGTTGCGCGTTCTGCAGCTGCGCACGCAGGGCATCGCGCTGCGCCACCGCCTGCTCGTACTGCGAGCGCGAGACCAGTTGCTGGCCGGCCAGGGTCTGCAGCCGCTGCGCGTCGGCATCGGCCTGGCGCACCTGCGCCTGCATGTTGGCGACCAGGCTGCGTGCCGCGTCCAGTTGCGAGGCCGACAGCACCCGTTGCGCGTTGGCGTCGATCGGATCCAGCGTCGCCATCACCTGGCCTTCCTCCACGCGCATGCCTTCCTCGATGCGCACCTCGCGCACCTTGCCGGTGATCTTGGCCGAGACCGTGGCCATGCGCCGCGCCACCACGTAGCCGCTGGCGTCCAGCACCGAGGCGCTGCTGCTGCCGGGGGCGATCGCCACCACCGCGGCGGTGCGGACCTCCAGCGGCTTGCTGCGGCCGAACAGCCACCAGCCGCCGGCGCCCAGGGCGAGCAGCACCACCAGCAGCACCACGGCGATCCACAGCCCGCGCCGCGACGGCGGCTCGCTCGGCGGCGCCTTGCGGTCGATACGGAGTTCCTTGAGCAGGTCGGAGGAAGTACTCATCGTGTCCTTGAACGAAACGGTCGGCGCGCTGCAGTGTGCGAGCCACCGGCCGCCGTGGGCATGGCCGGAAGTCACTTTCTGCGATGCGCTGTAGCGGGAGAACGCCGCCCCTCGGCGTGGATCGCAGCATGCGGCAATCGTGCGGGGGCTGCCAGTGACAGATGTCATCCACTGCAGCTGACGCGCCGCACTGGGCGGCGACTCTGCCGCGGCGCAGCCTAGGCACTCCCTGCCACCACCGGAGTGTCCCATGCCCGATCACGATGCGTTGCCGCTGGCGCAGCTCAGCGGCGTCCACAAGCGCTACGGGACGCTGGTCGCGCTCGACGGCGTCGACCTGCAGCTGCGACCCGGCCAGTTGCTGGCGCTGCTGGGCGCCAACGGCGCCGGCAAGAGCACCGCGGTGAGCCTGCTGCTCGGGCTGCAGACGCCCGACGCCGGCAGCGTGCGCCTGTGCGGGCAGGATCCGCGGGCGCTGGCCGCACGCCGCCAGGCCGGGGCGATGCTGCAGACCGCCGGGCTGCCGGACACCCTGCGCGTAAGCGAACTGCTGCTGCAGGCGCGCGGTTATTACCCGCAGCCGCGCAGCGTCGCCGACTGCGTGGCGCTGGCCGGGTTGGACGGGTTGATGGCACGCCGCTACGGCCAACTGTCCGGCGGCCAGCAGCGCCGCGTGCAATTCGCGATGGCGATCTGCGGGCGGCCGCGGGTGCTGTTCCTGGACGAGCCCAGCACCGGCCTGGACATCGAGGCGCGGCAGGGCCTGTGGCGGGCGATCCGCGAACTGGTCGCCGATGGCTGCGCGGTGCTGCTGACCACGCACTATCTGGAAGAGGCCGAGGCGCTGGCCGACCGGGTGGCGGTGCTGCAGCGCGGCACGCTGATCGCCGAGGGCAGCGTCGCCGAACTGCGTGCGCGCTTCGAGCAATGCACCATCCGCTGCCGCAGCGCGCTGCCGGCGGCGCAGGTGGCGCAGTGGCCACAGGTGCGTCGCGCCGAGAGCCGCGACGGGGTGCTGGAGCTGGTCGCCGAGCCGGCCGAGCCGGTGGTGGCGCGGCTGCTCGCCAGCGATCCGGCGCTGACCGCGCTGGAAGTCCGCCGGGCCGGCCTCGCCGACGCCTTTCTCGCCATCACCCGTGCGGAGGCCGCATGAACCCGACCGATCTTTCCGTTGCCTCGCCGGCGGCCGCCTGGTCGCTGCGCGACCAGTTCGCGCTGCTGCTGCGCGAAATCCGCTACGAAGTGTTGCGCTGGCTGCGCACGCCGTCGTTCGCCTTGCCCACGCTGCTGTTCCCGCCGCTGTTCTACCTGCTGTTCGGCGTGCTGCTCAATCATGGGCGCCACGACGCGGCGGTGTACCTGATGGCCAGCTACAGCGTGTTCGGGGTGATGGCGCCGGCGCTGTTCGGCTTCGGCGTCGGCCTGGCCCTGGACCGCGAACGCGGCCTGCTGGCGCTGAAGCGGGCGATGCCGGTGCCACCGCTGGCGCTGCTGCTGGCGCGCACTGCGCTGGCGATGGCGTTCGCGCTGGCGATCGGGGTGCTGCTGCAGGCGCTGGCCGCCGTGCTCGGCGGGGTGATGCTGACGCCGGCGCAGCGGATCGGGTTGCTGCTGGTCGACGTGCTGGGCACGCTGCCGTTCTGCGCGATCGGGCTGGCGCTGGGCGCTTATGCCGGCGGCAGCGGTGCGCCGGCGCTGGTCAACCTGATCTACCTGCCGATGGCGTTCCTGTCCGGGCTGTGGATCCCGCTGCAGTTGCTGCCGGCATGGCTGACCACGCTGGCGCCGCTGTGGCCGTCGTATCACCTGGGCCAGTTGGCGCTGCGCGTGGTCGGGCAGGGCGACGGTCACGGCAGTGCCGGCCATGTCGCCGCACTGCTGGCGGTGACCGTGGTGTTCTACGCGCTGGCGCAGCGGCGCCTGCGCCGCGGCTGATGGCACGCCGCGCCGATCCCGGCGTTGCCGCGCGGTTTCGCGCGCCGGCGCCTTCGCTAAGCTATGCGCTGCGGCGGCCGTGCCGCCCTGGGAGCCCGACGTGATCGCCTTGCTGCACGCCTCGCCCGACTCGCTGATCGCCCGCCGCATCGGCTGGAGCTCGGCCAAGCCCAGCACCCACTGGTTCGTGTGGCTGTCGCTGGTGTGGTCGATCTGGCTGTTCGTCACTCCGCTGTACGAGCCGTACTACTTCCGCAACTGGTTCCCGCCGACGCTGGCCAGCTATCTGATGTTCCTGGCCTTGTACTACGTGGCCTACTACCGCCACCGGCGCTACCTGCCCTGGTGCGTGGCCGGCATGGCGGCGCTGGCGTTCGTGGTGCTGCCGTACAACCCCGGCGCGCAGTGCTACATCATCTATGCCTGCGCCTTCCTGGCGTTCTGCTTCGAGCCGAAGCGGGCGGTGGCGGCGATGCTGCTGGTGCTGGCCTCGTTCGCATTGGCCTGGACGATGCGCGGCTGGTCGCCGCTGTACATGGTCAGCGCGGTGGTGGTCGGCCTGTCGGTGGGGCTGATGAACATCAGCTTCGAGCGCCGTGCGCGCGGCGAGGCGCAGCTGCGCCTGAGCCACGAGGAAGTGCGGCGCCTGGCGGCGGTGGCCGAGCGCGAGCGCATCGGTCGCGACCTGCACGACCTGCTCGGCCACACCCTGTCGCTGGTGGCGCTGAAGTCGGACCTGGCCACGCGCCTGCTCGCCCATGACGCCGCCGCGGCGCAGCGTGAGATGGAGGAAGTGGGCCAGGTGGCACGCGAGGCGCTGAGCCAGGTGCGGCGTGCGGTCAGTGGCATCCGCGCGGCGCAGCTGGCGGCGGAGATCGCCTCGGCCAAGCTGCTGCTGGAGTCGTCGGGGGTGACCTTCCGCTACCAGGTCGAGGCCTTGCCGCCGTGCCCACAGCTGGAGACGGTGTTCGCGCTGGTGCTGCGCGAGGCCGCCACCAACATCCAGCGCCACGCGCGTGCCAGCCACGCGCAGTTGCGGCTGTGGTGCGAGCGCGGCCAGGCCCTGCTGGAACTGCGCGACGACGGCCGCGGCGGCGCGCTGCAGCCGGGCACCGGGCTGAGCAGCATGCGCGAGCGGCTGGAGGCGGTGGGCGGCAGCCTGCGCATCGCCTCCGAGCGCGGCCTGGGCACCTGCCTGGTCGCCGCCGCGCCCTTGCCGCGGGTCGAGGCGGCGATGGCGGATGCCGCGCCGGCGGCGCGGATGCAGTCCCCGGTGGACCAGGACGCCGCGCTCGGCTGAGCGCCGGCCCGGCCCGGGCACTACAATGGGCCGACAAGGACCGGGGGGTGCCGTGATTCGTTTAGTGCTGGCGGAGGACCAGGCGATGGTGCGCGGTGCGCTGGGCGCACTGCTGGGCCTGGAAGCGGATCTCGACCTGGTCGCCAGCGCGGCCGACGGCGAAGCCGCCTGGCGCGCGCTGCAGGCGCATGCGCCGGACCTGCTGGTCACCGACATCGAGATGCCCGGCCTCAGCGGCCTGGAGCTGGCCCAGCGCATCCAGCGCCAGCAACTGCCGGTGCGCGTCATCATCGTCACCACTTTCGCCCGCCCCGGCTTCCTGCGCCGCGCCCTGGACGCCGGGGTCGGCGGCTACCTGCTCAAGGATGCGCCGCCGCAGCGGCTGATCGAGGCGATCCGCCAGGTGCACCGCGGCGGCCGCGCGATCGACCCGGAACTGGCGCTGGAAGCCTGGTCCGAGGCCGACCCGCTCAACGACCGCGAGCGCCAGGTGCTGCGTCTGGCCGGCGAGGGCGCCTCGGCCGGCGACATCGCCACGCAGTTGGGGCTGTCGTCGGGCACGGTGCGCAACTACCTGTCCGAGGCGATCGGCAAGCTCGGGGTCGGCAACCGCATCGAGGCGGCGCGGCTGGCCCGGCAGAAGGGCTGGCTGTGACGCGGCGCGCGGTTCGGCCTGAAACTTGCATGGCTCCCTGCGCTTGACTGCGCAGCGCAGTGCAGGGCGCGCGCGGCCTTCCTTCCTCCCATTGGCCAACGCCATGCCCTCCACCACGATCAACCGCTATGGCGTGCCGCTGGCCCTGCTGCTGCTGTTGGGCATCAGTGGCGGCGTGCTGGTGGGCAGCGAGCGCTTTCTCGCCGATGCGGCCGCGGTGCAGCGCAGCCACCGGGTCATTGCCGAGATCAACGGCCTGCAGCTCAACCTCGCCGACTGCGATGCCTCGCTGCGCGGCTTCCTGCTGCTGGACAGCCGAGAACACCTGGCCGATTTCCGGGCGTGCCAGCGCGCGCTGCCGCCGCGGCTGCAGCAACTGGCCACGCTGCTGCAGGGCAACCCCGCGCAGCAGCAACGGCTGCAGGAGGTCCAGGCGCAGATCGAGGCGCGCATGCGCGACAGCGCGCTCGCCGTGGCCCGCTTCCAGGGCAGGGCGGCAGGCATGCGCAAGCCGGACCCGGAGCGCGCCCGCCAGGGCCGTCTGATGTCGCAGGCGATCCGGCGCAACACCGACAGCCTGGTGCGCAGCGAGCGCGCGGCGCTGGCCAGCAGCGCCCGCTCCACCGCCGCCAACGCCGACCTGCTGCGCCGGCTGGCGGTGATCGGCATCCCCACCGTGTGTGCGCTGACCCTGGGCCTGTACCTGCTGCTGCGCCGCGAGATCGGCCGCCGCAGCCAGGCCGAGCAGCGCGGTCACCATGCCAATGCGCTGCTGGTGGGCACCGTGCAGCAGATGCAGCGCACCGAACAGGATCTGCGCACGCTCAACCGCTGCAGCCGCGGACTGCAGAGCTGCGTGCAGCAGGACGAGGCGGTGGAGGTCGCGCGGCAGGCGCTGGAGCGCCTGCTCGGCGACGCCGGCTGCAGCGTGTACTGCACCGACGCGGCGGGCGAGCAGGCGGTCTGTGTCGCGCACTGGGGCGAGGATGCGGTGTGCGCGCCGTCGCTGTCGCTGAGCGGCTGCGAAGGCCTGCGCAGCCGCGCCACCCAGATCCAGCGGCCCGGCGCCGCGCCGGCCTGCGCGCACGCCGCCGGCGTGGCACGCCATGGCACCTGCGTACCGATGATGGTGCAGGGCGAGCCGCTGGGGCTGATCCATCTGTCCAGCCGCGATCCGACCCTGCTCGAGCGCCTGCCCCTGGTCGAGGTGGTGGCCGAACAGCTGGCGATGGCGCTGCACAACCTGCAGTTGCGCCAGCGCCTGCGCACGCAGTCGATCCGCGATCCGTTGACCGGGCTGTACAACCGCCGCTACCTGGAAGAATCGCTGGTGCGCGAACTGGCGCGCTGCGAGCGCCGTGAGCAGCCGCTGGCGCTGATGATGCTGGATCTGGACCACTTCAAGGCGCTCAACGACCGCCTTGGTCATGCCGGCGGCGATGCCTTGCTGGCCGCGTTCGGTCAGTTGCTGGCCGGGCTGGTGCGGCCGGAGGACATCGCCTGCCGCTACGGCGGCGAGGAGTTCACGGTGATCCTGCCGGGCGCCGCCGCCGACGTGGCGCAGCGCCGCGCCGAGCAGATCCGCGCCGCGGTGGCGAACCTGCAGGTGCAGCACCAGGGTCAGGCGCTGCCGCCGGTGACCGTGTCGATCGGCGTGGCCGCTTATCCGGACCACGGCCGCAGCACCGAGGAACTGCTGCGCTGCGCGGATGCGGCGCTGTACCGCGGCAAGCGCAGCGGCCGCAACCGGGTCGCTGCCGCTGGCGACGCACCGCTGCGCATCGCCGAGGCCTAGGCCGGCTCCATCCCGTGCATGCAGTGCCGCGGTCGCGCGCCTGCGCCGCGGCCGTGCCAGCGTCAGCACCCGCGCGCGGCCTGCCGGCTCAGAACGACCAGCTGAAGCTCAGCGTGCCGTTGCGCGGTTCGCCCCAGGCACCGTCGCCGTAGATCTGCGCGTAGTAACGCTTGTCCAGCAGGTTGTTGAGGTTGAGCTGCACCGAGAAGGCCGGCGACAGGCGGTAGCGCGCGAAAGCGCTGACCAGCGCGCCCGTCCGCCGACAAGTGTAACGGCGGCCCGGGGCCGGGACCATGTCGGGAGCGACACAAACGCGTGGCATCGCCCGGGAGACAGGCCGCACCGCACTGGCCGAATCGACATGCGCGTGCCGGCGCTAGCGTGCGCAGCGCGGGACGCACGCGCTGCGTCCCGCGTGTCGTGTCGTGGGTGGACTACGCCTTGTCGCGTGGCGCTGCAGGCGTCGCCGCGCCGCGCGCCATGCTCGAGAACACGCCATCGCGGCGTACCCAGGCATGGAACAGCGCCGCGCACAGGTGCGCCAGCACCGTGGCGAACAGCAGGTAGGCCAGCCAGCCGTGCGCGCTGCGCAGCCAGGCATACAGCGCCGGGCTGTGCGGCGCGATCGGCGGCAATTGCACGCCCGGCCACAGCACGATCGGGTAGCCGCCGGCCGAGAGCATCGACCAGCCCAGCAGCGGCATCGCCAGCATCAGCGCGTACAGCAGCCAGTGCGAGGCGTGCGCGGCAGCCTGCTGCCAGCGCGGCAGGTCGGCCGGCAGCGGCGGCGGCCGGTGCCGCAGGCGGTTGCCCAGGCGCACCAGCACCAGCAACAGGATGGCGATGCCCAGCGGGCGATGCAGGTTCAGCAGCCAGGGCCGCTGCGACACCGAGGCGACCATGCCCACGCCGACGAACAGCATGGTCAGGATCATCGCCGCCATCAGCCAGTGCAGCACGCGCGCGAGTGGGTTGAAGTGCGCGGAGCGGTCGTCGCGGTTCATTGCGCACCTCCGTGCGGCTTGCCGGTCGCATTGCCGGTCGCATCGGGCGCCTGGCCGCGGGCGATCTCGCGCTCGCGGCGATTGAAGGACTGCGAGTACACCGCCGAGCGCGCGGCCAGGATCGGATCGTCGGAGCCGGCGATGCCGTGCGGCAGGATCAGCGGATCGTAGTTGAGGTCGCGGCACGGCCCGGTGGCCTGCGGCTCGGCATGGTCCAGCACCAGGGTGCCGGCGACCACCTGCTGGCGGTCCTGCGGCCACGGCTGCGAGGGATCGTCGACCGGGTCGCCGGGCGCGGCCACGGTCAGCACCAGATCCCAGCGCAGCGGACCGCGCGCCAGCCGCGCCTGCAGGTCGTCGCTGAGGAAGTCGGCGTCGGCCTTGGCGCGTTGCTCGGCCGACAGCGGCGCGAACGGGGTCTGCGGGCGCATCGACCAGCGCACCGCATGTGTGCTGCCGTCGGCGGCGGTGAAGCGGAACGCGTTGACGCCGTTGTACTGGGTGTTGGCCCAGCTGTTGGACCATGGTGCGGTCTTGGCCCACTCCTGGAACTTCTTCGCCTCCGGGTAGCGCTGCAGGAACGCCGCCATCTTCGCAGGGTCCGGCTTGCCGGTGGCCGGATCCGGCCGCGCGGCCAGCGTCTGCGCCATGAAGCCCTCGGTGCTGGCGACCACGAAGAACGGGAAGCTGTTCATCGCCGTGCGCCATTCCTGGCCGTCGTCGCTGCGCAACTGCAGCGCCATGCTGCGCACGCGGGCGGTGCCGTCGGCGCCATGCGGGTCGCCGCCGCCGATCGACAGGCGGCCCAGCACCGGCACCGAGGATTGCGCGAACACCCGTGCCGAGGACAGCGCGCTGCCCTGGCCGTTGCCCTCGAAATGGCCGCTGACGCACACGCCCTTGCTGTGCGCACGGCGGAAGCCCGGATGCGGCGGGCCGCCGGCTTCGATGGCGTCGGTCATGCGCTGCGCGGTCAGCCGCTGCGGGCCGCCGAGCCAGCCGGCGCTCCAGGCGAAGGCGGCGGCGAGTGCCGCGGCGATCGCGGCGATGCCGGCCAGCGCCAGCCAGGGCCGCCGCGGCGGCGGCGTGGGATCGGGACGGGACATGGGGCAGCTCCTGTGGCGAAGGCGAGGGGAGGGACGCGGTCGGGCGCGCGGCAAGCGCTAGCAGACACGGTCGGGCATGAACGCAGTGCAGTGGCGGCGGGCTGCGCGTGGGACTGGCCGTCGCAGCGTGCCATGGCCGGGCAGGCCGACCACGGCGGCGTCATCGGCGCTGCGCATAGAATCGCCGCATCTTGCGGGCAGGGAGTCGGCGATGGCCGGTGCGATCGGATTGGTGCTGTTGGGGCTGGCGTTCCTGGCGCTGGGCGGGGACTCGATCGTGAAGGCGGCCTCCGGCCTGGCCCAGCGCTGCGGTGCCTCGCCGTTCGTGGCCGGCTTGCTGCTGGTGGCCTTCGGCACCTCGCTGCCGGAACTGGCGGTCAACGCGCGCGCCTACGCCGCCGGCGCGCAGGACCTGGCGTTGGGCAACGCGATCGGCAGCAACCTGGCCAATCTCGGCCTGACCCTGGGCCTGGCCGCGCTGGCGGCGCCGCTGCTGCTGCGCACGCGCCTGCTGCCGCCACTGCTGGTGCTGCTGACCCTGGCGACGCTGGCGCTGATCGGCTTCGGCCTGGATGGCGCGATCTCGCGCGCTGAGGGCGTGGCGCTGCTGCTGGCCTTCGTCGGCGTGGTCGCCTTCCTGCTGCTGCGCGCGCGGCATGAACCGGCCGCGCGCCAGCTTGGCGTGTCCGGCTACGCGGTGACCCGCACCGGGCTGGTGCTGAATCTGCTGCGCCTGCTGATCGCCCTCGTGCTGTTGAACGCCGGCGCCAACCTAGTGGTGGAACACGCGCCGCGGCTGGGTGCGGCCTGGGGCCTGTCGCCGCTGCTGGTCGGCCTGCTGCCGGTGGCGATCGGCACCGCGCTGCCGGAAGCCGCCGCCGCGGTGGCCGCCGCGCGCCGGGGCCAGGGCGACATGGTGGTCGGCCATGTGCTGGGCTCGAGCCTGTTCAACCTGCTGGTGGTGATCGGCGGCATGGCGGCGCTGCGGCCGCTGCCGTTGCCGGCCTCGTTCGTGCGCCTGGAACTGCCGGCAGCGATCGCGCTGGCGGCGGTGCTGTACCCGATGCTGCGCGGCGACATGCGGTTGAGTCGCGGCGAGGGCGCGGTGCTGCTGGTGGCGTTCCTGGCGTGGGTGGGACTGGAGTTGGCGTTGGTGGCGTGAGTGCCGAGAGTGGGGAATCGGGAATCGGAAAAGCCGCTCCTGCGCAGACCCGCGCGCTCAGCGCTCCTCCGGCTGCTCCGGCGGCGGCAGCCCTTCCTGCTCGGCGTGGTCGCTGCCCGGCACCTGCGGGCGCTGTTCCAGCATCAGCGACAGCGCCGCCTTGGCCATCATGTGCGCGCTGATCGGCGCGGTGATGAACAGGAACGCGGTGATCAGCAACTCGCGCGGCTGCGGGTCCTGGCCCAGGAACAGGTGGTAGCCGACCGAGGCCAGCAGCACGCAGCCCACGCCCAGGGTGCTGGCCTTGGTCGGTGCGTGCAGGCGCTTGAAGAAGTCCGACAGCTTCACCAGCCCCAGCGCCCCGACCAGGATGAAGAAGCAGCCGACGATCAGCAGCAGCGACAGCCCGACCTGCAGCACGCCGATCATTCGACGATGTCCCGGCGCAGCACGAACTTGCTCAGCACCACGGTGCTGCCGAAGCCGAGCATGGCGATGATCAGCGCCGCCTCGAAATACACCGGCGAATCCAGGTACATGCCGAACAGCATCAGTTCGGCGATCGCGGTCACCGACAGCGTGTCCAGCGCCAGGATGCGGTCGGGCACGGTCGGCCCGCGCAGCAGCCGCCACAGCGCCAGCAGCATCGCCAGCGCCACCACGTGCATGCACACGACGATCGTGGTCTCGATGAACATGTGGCTGGTCATGGGAAGATCTCCATCAGCGGCGCTTCGTAGCGCGTCTTGATCTGCCGGATCACGGTCTCGGCATCGTCCAGGTGCAGCACGTGCACCAGCAGGTACTTGCGGTCGTCCGACAGCGCCGCCGACACCGTGCCCGGGGTCAGGGTGATCATGCTGGTCAGCGCGGCGATGCCGTGGATGTTGGCGATGTCCAGCGGCACCCAGATGAAGCCGGGGTGGATGCGTTTCTCCGGACCGAGCACCTGCAGCGCCACCACCACGTTGGAGCGCACGATGTCCCAGGCCGCCACGCACAGCATCTTCGGCACCGGGCGCAGCGAGCCGATGCGCGCGAACTCGCGGTCCAGGCGCGCGGCGAACAGCGGTACCGCCACGCCCAGCACCGCGCCCAGCAGCACCTGGCCGAGACTGAAGCTGTCGCTCATCAGCAGCCAGAACGCGGTGACGGTCAGGCTCAGCGGCCAGGACGGGAACAGGCGGCGCGACCAGGGACGGGCGGACATGTCAGGGCTCCCGCAGGATCGGCGCGGTGCCGCGCAGCTGGGTGGTGTAGTCGGCCGGTCGCAGCAGTTGTGCGGCGGCGGCCTCGCTGTAGCGCAGCAGCGGCCCGGCCGCCACGGTCATCGCCACGCCGTAGCCGAGCAGCAGCACGGTGGCGGCGGTTTCCAGCGGCCGTGCCGGCGCCTTGCGCGGCGCCGGGCGCGGCAATTCCACGGTGCCGTCCTCGGCCGTGTCCTGGTCGCCGGGCACGCGCCAGAACAGGCGCACGCCGCCGCGGGTCAGGCCCATGATCACCATCAGGCTGCTGAGCAGCACCGCGGCCCACACCGGCGCGGTCAGCCCGCCAGGCGTCGCGCTCAGGATCGCCACCTTGGCCAGGAAGCCGGACAGCGGCGGCAGCCCGGCCACCGAGATCGCCGCGATCAGGAACAGCACGCCGGGCACGGTCTTGCCCGGCAGCGGCGCGATGATCTCCTTGCGGTCGCTGGCGCCGCCGCGGCGACGCCGGATCAGGTCGGCGATCATGAACAGCGCCGCGGCGACGAAGCTGCTGTGCGCCAGGTAATACAGCCCGGCGCCGAGCGTGCCGGCTGAGTCCAGCGCGAAGGCCACGAACAGCGTCGCCGCCGACACGATCACCAGGTAGCCGATCAGCACCCGCAGGCGCACCGCCGCCAGCACCCCCAGCGCGGCCAGCAGCAGCGTCGCCAGGCCCAGCCACAGCAGCCAGTCGCGGCCGTAGCCGTCCAGCGCCTGCGCCTGGCTGCCGAGGATCAGCGTGCTCACCCGCAGCACCGCGTACAGGCCGACCTTGGTCATGATCACGAACAGCGCCGCCACCGCCGCCGGCGCGCGCGCATAGGTTTCCGGCAGCCACAGGTACAGCGGCAGCAGCGCGGCCTTGGCGCAGAACACCAGCAGCAACAGGCCGAACGCGGCCTTGATCAGCGCCACGTTCTGCGGCGGCGCCTGCGCCACGCGCTGCGACAGCTCGGCCATGTTCAACGAACCGAGCAGCGCGTACAGCAGGCCCAGCGCGATCAGGAACACGGTGGAGGAGGTGACGTTGAACACCACGTAGTGGAAGCCCACGCGCAGGCGCAGGCCACGCCCACCGCTGAGCAGCAGGCCGTAGGAGGCGATCAGCATCACCTCGAAGAACACGAACAGGTTGAACACGTCGCCGGTCAGGAACGCGCCGTTGAGGCCGACCAGCTGGAACTGGAACAGCGCATGGAAATGCGGCGCGCGCCGGTCCCAGCCGGCGCAGGCGTGCAGCAGGCAGGCGCTGGCGAGCAGGGTGGTGGTCGCCAGCATCCATGCCGACAGGCGATCGGCCATCAGCACGATGCCCAGCCGCGAGGGCCAGTCGCCGAGCAGGTAGGCGTGGACCTGGCCGTCGCTCACCTGCACGCACAACGCCAGCACCGCCGCGGCCAGCGCCGTCATCGCGGTCCACGCCACCGCGCGGCGCACCTTGCGGCCGTAGCGGCGGTGCTCGGCGAACAGCGACAGTGCCGCGCCGAGCAAGGGGATCAGGATCGGCAGGATCAGCAGATGGGTCATGGCGCCTCCCCGTCGGCGGGGTCGGGGTCCGGGCGCGCATCGACGTGGTCGCTGTGGTTGTCGCCGCGGCTGCGCATCGCCAGCACGATGCTCACCGCGGTCATCGCGAAGGCGATCACGATCGCGGTCAGCACCAGCGCCTGCGGCAGCGGATCGGCGTGCTCGGCCAGGGTCGGGGCGATGCCGTCGCGCAGCACCGGCGCCTTGCCCTGCACCAGCCGGCCGCCGGCGAAGATCAGCAGGTTGGTGGCGTAGGACAGCACGGTCATGCCCAGGATCACGTCGAAGCTGCGCGCGCGCAGCAGCAGGTACACGCCCACCGCGGTCAGCACCCCGATCGCGCTCGCCAGTGCCAGTTCCATCAGTGCATCTCCCCGGTGATGGGCGAACGCCGCGCCGGGTCGATCTGCCCGCGCTGCGAATCGCGGGTGCGCGAGGGCTTGATCGTGCCCATCATCGACAGCGTCAGCATGGTGCCGCCGAACACCACCAGGTACACGCCGGTATCGAAGACCAGCGCGCTGGCCAGCGGGACCGTGCCGATCAGCGGCAACTGCAGATCCAGATGGCCGCTGGTGAGGAACGGCACGCCGAACAGCATCGAGGCCATGCCGCCGAGCGTGGCCAGCAGCAGACCCAGGCCGATGCAGCGGATGTAGTCGAAGCCGAAGCGCGACTCCACCGAGGCCGCGCCCTGGATCACGTACTGCATCAGCAACGGCACCGCCAGCACCAGCCCGGCGATGAAGCCGCCGCCGGGCGCGTTGTGGCCGCGCAGGAACAGGAAGATCGACACGGTCAGGGTCAGCGGGAACATCAGCTGCGCCAGGTCGGCCGGCACCGGCAGCTTGATCGGCGGCCCGGGCATCACCTTCTCCGGTGCCATCCGCGCGCGCCGCAGCAGCGCATGCACCACCAGCGCGGCGATGCCGAACACGGTGATCTCGCCGAAGGTATCGAAGCCGCGGAAGTCCACCAGGATCACGTTGACCACGTTGCGGCCGTAGGCCTCCGGCAGCGCGCGCTGCAGCAGCTCGCCGGCCATCGTCGTCGCCGGCCGGGTCATCACCGAATACGCCAGCAGCGCCATGCCGCCGCCGGCGACGATCGCCAGGGCCGCATCGCGCCAGCGCCGCCAGCGCCGCGGTTCCGGCGGCGAGGCCTTGGGCAGGTAGTTCATGCCCAGCAGCATCAGCACCAGGGTCACCATCTCCACCAGTAACTGGGTCAGCGCCAGGTCCGGCGCCGACAGGAACACGAATACCAGGCTCACGCCCAGCCCGCTGCCGCCCAGCACCAGCACCGCCAGCAGCCGCTGCCGGTACAGGAACAGCGTGGACAGCGCGCAACTGAGGATCAGCAGCCACAGGCCCCAGCCCAGCAGCGGCATCCCCTGCGGCGCCGGCCACTGCTGCCACAGCGGCGGCGCGTGCAGCAGCGGCGCGGCCACGACGACCACCGCGGCCAGCACCAGCCAGCGCAGGCTGCGCTGCAGGCTGCCGTTGGCGAGCAAGCGGGTAAAGCGGGCGGCCACGCCGAACAGGGTCTGCACGTGCCAGTGGAACACGCGCTTGCCCAGCGAGCGGCGCACCTCGGTGTACAGCGCGGTCAGCCGGCGCAGCCCGAAATACAGCGCGACGCCGCCGACCACGCCGGCGATGCTCATCGCCAGCGGTGCGTTCCAGCCGTGCCAGACGGCCAGGCTGTAGTCGGGCAGGGCGTTGCCGAGGATCGCGCCGGCGGCGCTGCGCAGCACCGGCGCCACGGTCAGCGCCGGCACGATGCCGACCGCCACGCACACCAGCACCAGGATCTCCACCGGAATCTTCATCCAGCGCGGCGGCTCGTGCGGCATCGTCTGCAGGTCGCGCGGGCCCTTGCCGAAGAACGTCTCGTAGACGAAGCGCAGGCTGTAGGCCACGCCGAACACGCCGGCCAGCAGTGCCGAGGTCGCGGTGAACACGCGCATTGCCGCCGGGCCGTCGGCGCC
Organism: Xanthomonas sp. LMG 12461; assembly: GCF_009192935.1. Taxonomy (NCBI): domain Bacteria; kingdom Pseudomonadati; phylum Pseudomonadota; class Gammaproteobacteria; order Lysobacterales; family Lysobacteraceae; genus Xanthomonas; species Xanthomonas sp. LMG 12461. The sequence continues at coordinate 26,500 of NZ_NQYT01000026.1, read as the reverse complement.
CAGCGCCTCGGCGAAGAACATCTCCTTGGACAGGAAGCCGTTGAGCAGCGGGATGCCGGCCATCGACAGCGAGGCGGTGATCGCCAGCGCGCTGGTGATCGGCATCCAGCGGCGCAGGTTGCCGAGCCGGCGCATGTCGCGGGTATGAGTCTCGTGGTCGATGATGCCGGCGGCCATGAACAGCGAGGCCTTGAACACCGCGTGGTTGAGGATGTGGAACACGCCGGCCACCACCGCCATCGGCGTGGACAGCCCGAACAGCATGGTGATCAGGCCCAGGTGCGAGATCGTCGAATACGCCAGCAGGCCCTTGAGGTCGTGCTGGAAGATCGCGAACCAGGCGCCGGTGAGCAGGGTGATCGCGCCGATGCCGCTGACCGTGTAGAAGAACAGGTCGCTGCCGGCCAGCGCCGGATGCAGCCGCGCCAGCAGGAACACGCCGGCCTTCACCATCGTCGCCGAGTGCAGGTACGCCGACACCGGGGTGGGCGCGGCCATCGCGTGCGGCAGCCAGAAATGGAACGGGAACTGCGCGCTCTTGGTGAAGATGCCGAGCAGGATCAGCCCCAGCGCCCATGGATACTGTGGGCTGGCGCGGATCACGTCGCCGGCGGCGAGCACCGCGTCGAGCTGGTAGCTGCCGACGATACGCCCCAGCAGCAGCACGCCGCCGAGCAATGCCAGGCCGCCGCCGCCGGTGATCACCAGGGCCATGCGCGCGCCGTCGCGCGCGTCCTGGCGGTGCGACCAGAAGCCGATCAGCAGGAACGAACTGATGCTGGTCAGTTCCCAGAACACCATCAACAGCAGCAGGTTGCCGGCGATCACCATGCCCAGCATCGCGCCCATGAACAGCAGCAGATAGGCGTAGAAGCGCGCCGCGTTCTCGCACGCGCTGAGGTAATAGTGCGCGTACATCACCACCAGCGCGCCGATCGCCAGCACCAGGCCGGCGAACATCCAGGCCAGGCCGTCCAGGCGCAGCGAGAACTGCAGGCCGATCTGCGGCAGCCAGGCGTGGTCGGCACGGACGATGCCGCCGTCGAGCACCGTGGGCGTCAGCGCGCCGAGCACCGCCAGGCCCGCCAACGGCGCCAGCGCCGCGGCCCAGGCCAGGGTGGCGCGCGAGCGGTGGCGCAGGGCGACGACGGCCGCCGCCATCAGAAACGGCAAGGCCAGCAGGAGGTCGAGGGCTGGGATCATGCAGGGAATACGAGATTCGCGAGCAGGAGCCCGAGTGTAACAGGCGCGTCACGGCGGTGGCCGGCGCGGGAACGGAAGGCGTGCACGGTCATGCCGACAGCGTAGCGGTGCGTAGGTGATGCGCTTGCGAGTGCGGGTGGGAGGGGAGCGATCGAACGCTGGCGCTGCGCGATGCGCCACACGCCACGCGGCGCGCGCTTTGCGTGTGGCGCAAGCATCGCCATGGGTGAGCGCGTTCTGCAGCGCATCGCGCGTCGCTCTCCATCCGGGTGCTGGTGCGTGCGGCCCGGGCCAGGTCGCCGGTGCGCTTGGCGATCGTTGGCGGCTGCGTGTGTCCGCGCCACGCGTCGCCTTGTCCGCCTCCACCAGCCGTTGCATGCCGTGCAGCGTGCGGATGCCGCGTGATTCCAGCCGCAAACGGCGGCGCACGCACTATCCTGTGTCGATGACCGATTCGCTCGCCGCTGCCTCCGCTTCTCCGACGACCGTCGCGCCACCGCGCATCGCGCTGGTGTTCGGCGGTAGCGGCCAGATCGGCGACCGCCTGCTGCACCGCCTGCTGGCCGACGGGTGGGAGGTGCATGCCTACTCCCGGCAGGCGCGCGCGGCGCACCCCGGCCTGCACTGGCATGCCGGCGAACTCAGCGCGCTGCAGGCGCCCCCGGTGGCGGCCGACGTGGTGTTCAGTTGCGGGCCGCTGGACGCCTTCGCCGACTGGTATCGGCGCGCCCCGGTCGCCGCCGCGCGCGTGGTCGCCTTCGGCTCCACCAGCCTTGAGGTCAAGCGCGACTCGCTGGACGCCGCCGAACGCGACGTCGCCCGGCGCCTGCGCGAGGCCGAAGCCATCGTGTTCGCGGTGGCCGCCGAACGCGGCGCGGCGGCGACGGTGTTGCGGCCGACCCTGGTCTACGGCGCCGGCCGCGACCGCACCCTCAGCGCGATCGCGGCACTGGCGCGGCGCACCGGCTGGTTCGTGCTGCCACGCAGCGCCAGCGGCCTGCGCCAGCCGGTGCACGTGCAGGACCTGGCCGACGCGGCGCTGGCGGTGCTTGCGCATCCGGCGACGCACGGGCGCAGCTACGCCCTCGGCGGCGGCGAGACGCTGACCTACCGCGAGATGGTGCGCCGGGTGCTGGCCGCGCTGCGGCCGCCGGCGCGGCTGCTATCGCTGCCACATGCAGCGTTCGCGTTGGCGCTGACGCTGGCCCACGCCTGCGGCCGCCTGCAGGGCATGAACCGCGCCGCGCTGCAGCGCATGCGCGAGGACCTGGCATTCGATCTGCAACCGGCGCAGCAGGATTTCGGCTACGCGCCGCGCGCCTTCGCGCCGGATGCGGCGATGTTGGGCCTTGAGGCCGGGGACACGGCGCAGTAGGGCTGACACGGCGTCGCGTCCTCGCTGGCGCGATGCGGGCAGCGCGTAGGCGCGGCGGGTGGAGGAATCCCGGCAGCGCCTGCGTCCGCCTGGCGATGCGCGGTGGTGTTGCTGGCCGCGCTCAGTAGCGCCAGTGCATGCGCCGGTACAGCTTGGCCAGCACCCAGGCCGGGCCGATCAGCAGATAGGTCAGATCGGTGAGGAAGCTGGGTCGATGGCCTTCCAGCGCATGTCCGATGAACTGCGCGATCCAGGCCACCACGAACACGCCGATCGCCAGCCACAGCAGCCCCTGCAGGCCCAGGTGCGCTTCCAGCAGCCGGCACAGGCAACCGCAGAAGAAGAACGCCGCCAGCATGCCGTAGCCCAGCGGGCGCGACAGGCGGTTGTAGTACATCCATGCCGCGAACATGCCCAGCGCCGCCCACAGCCCGCTCTGGAACCAGGTGCCGCCGACCGGGATGCACCACAGCAGGGCCACCACCGACCACAGGATCGCCGGCACCGCGACCACGTGGATGCGCTGGTTGGCGGCATTGCGGTGATCGTCGGAATAGCTGGCGAAATAGCGGTCGATCGGGCGCGCGTAGGCGGTGGTATCCATCTTCCCTCCCAGGAACCGCTCCAGCATAGCGCCATCGCCGGCGCGATGCGGAGACACCGGTGTGCGTGGGGCGAGGGACGTCGTGCGGTGCGGTTGCCGGCCACGCGCTCCGGCGGCGACCTGCGATGGCGTTTGGCGGTGCCTGCTGCTGGCGTCCTCGCTGCGCAGAGGGCGGCGAGATGCCGCAATGCTGGGGAACGCAGTGCCGGGGAAAAGAGCGATCGCGCCACACCGGCGCGATCGCTCCATCACGCCTGCACTCAGGCGCGCGCCATGCTCCTGTTCGTCTCCTGCTGCTGCTCGCGCTGCACCGTTTCCTGCTGCTGCGCGGACTGGCGGGCCAGCTGCGCGCTGGTCTGCTCCAGCGGCGGTGCCGGCTGCTGCAGGTCCACCACCGCACGGAAGCCCGGCGTGGTCCCGGCGACGAAGGCCGTTTCACCACGCATGCTGACTTCCTTCAGCTTGTCCGGGTGGTCGATCCCGGCCTGCTTGGCCTGCAGGGTGAGGTTGGCCACGGCTTCGTTCGACAGCTTGGCGTGTTGCGGATCGGCCTGCTTGGCGGCGCGATCGGCCTCCGTGCGCATCTTGTCGTACAGCGGCGTATCCGGATGTCCCGGCTCGCCGAGCTGCGGGCCTTTCTGGGCCTGCTCGGCGGCCGCCAGCCCGGCCCGGGTGTCGCGGCCGACGATGCCGTCCTGGGTGAGGCCGCGCTGTTTCTGCAGGGCCGTCACCGCTTCGTGGGTGTTGTCGCCGAAGCGGCCGTCCTCGGCCAGCGGGCGGCCTTGCGCGTCGCGGATGCCGAGGCGATTGAGTTGCTGCTGCAACTCGCGCACTTCCGAGCCGTGGTCGCCCTGGCGCAGCGTGCCGTTGCCGCGCTGGGCCTGATCGCGCGCAGACGCGTCGACCTGCTGGCCGCGGTTCCACCACGTCTCCGGGCTGACGGCCTTCCCGTTCGCATCGTGCATCTGGTAATGCACGTGCTGGGCATACTGGCTCGCCCCATTCGGGCCGCGTCCGCCCATGGTGCCGATCGGATCGCCGGCACGCACGGTATCGCCTTCTTTCACCGAGCGCGAATCCAGATGCAGGATTTCGTGCGAGTTGCCCTGCGCGTCACGGATCTTCACCGTGCCGTACTGGCCGCCGGAGAAGGTCACCGTGCCGGAGATCGGCGCGTGCACCGTCGGGTGCTGCCGGTTGATGCCGGTCTGGCCGCCTTCGTAGTTGAAGTCGGTGCCGCCGTGCGGGCCACGGGCGCGCTGTTCGCCATAGTGCCCGGTGATGTGCGGATCGACCTTGCCCTGGCTGGGCAGCATGCGTTCCATGGTCTGCTGGAAGTTGCTGTGAGACGCCCCTGCGTTGGCGGTCGCCGGACGATGGCCCTGCGTGGGTGCAGCCACGGGCTCACCCAGCCGTCCCGCTGCCAGGTTCTGCATCAACTCGGGTGTCAGCGTTCGTTGCCAGTGTTCGAAACGCCTCTCGCGATCCGCCAGGCCGTTCGGTGGGTTGGCGCCGTTGATGGTGGCACCCGCGTTTTGGACGCTGTTGCGCTGCTCCTCGGGAACTTTCTGCTGCCAGTACCAAGTGGCGATGCGCGAGGCGTTCTCGGGCTGAGATGCCAGTTCTGGCCGATTGACCAGATCCAGCCCCAACGCCTCGCCAGCCGCGCGGTACTGCGCCTTGCCGGTCAATTGCATGTAGCCACGGCCGTGATACAGATAGCCGTCTCCCGGCTGATCGTTGCCGAGATCCCGTCGATTGCCGTACATGAGTTCGCCGAGCCGTTCGGGTCGTCCCCTGAGCGCCTCGACGCGCGCGCTTTCGAGCGCCTCTGGCCCTTCGCGCAACGCAGAACGCACATTGGCCGTGATCTGTCCGATTCCCTTGGTGTAATTGAAGCTTTCCTCGAGCCTGGAAAGTCCGCCGGACTCATGGCCCACCTGCGCCATGAAATTCGCCAGTTCCCTGGGCTGTGTGATGCCGGCCGCGTAGGCGGCGCGGAGCATCTGGTTCTCTCTGTCTGTTGCCATGGTGTAGCTCCTCATTTCTCAGCAACGTGATGGACGGACCATCCATGTCCGCGGAAACCATTACTTCCCTTTAATTCTTGTCTGGTGCGCCCTCTTCCAGTGGGGCGACCTTGGGTAGCTTGGCGGGGTCGAAATCCGCGAATGCCACCTGCCCGAAATCTTTGGCCGTCAGTTCCAATTGCTTATGTTGTTCTGATTGCGTATCGGTGAGTTCGCGTACCACCTTGTCCAGCAGCCAGGTTTTGCTGTCGGGCGCATAGCGGAAAGTGAAGTCGTCAGCCCAGCGCTCGCGCGAGCCGCCCGAGATGGAGATGGTGAATTGCCCTTTCTCGATCCGCGAAAACGCATAAGGATCGCCGGCCATGCCGCCGCAGTTCGCGCATGGGACGATATGCGCATTCTCCGCGGCCTTGTGCAGCTCTCCACGTTCATTCTGGGTCAGCAGGATCACCGTTCTTGGCGCGCCCTGACCCAACTTCTCGCCAGCGGGCGATGGGGGGGAAACGACCAGTAATGCATCTGACCTACCGGTGCCGGTGAGGTCGCCCCGGAGCGTGTCCACGGCCTCCATGCCAGCAGGAACGAAGGATGCGACATTTTGCACAGGAGCACTCCCTTGCTGGTTGGCGGTGGCGTTCTGCCCCTGGTTTTGCTGACTAGGGGAGGGAGACTGCTGCGGGGTGTCTCGCATGTCGGCAGACTTGCCGTCCGCGGGCGCACCTCCGCAGGCTACCAATGCCAGGGCGAGGAGAGGCGAAGAGAACTTCAGGAAATGCACGCGAATTCCTCTTTTAGGTTCAATTTCCACCCAGTGAGGCGGGCATATACGTACTGCTCCGCAGTTTCTGGGCGCGAGTGTTGGATAGACGGCGGACGTTTGTGGCGCGATAGGTGGGACGGCGCTGCGCTGGCGAAGAAGCATCCATGCGGGTCTCCTGTGGCCGCGACTACAACGCCTGATCGTCGACCTTCACCAGCGTCCAGCACGGCTTCTGCTCGAACTGGTAGACCTGCTGGTCGCCGGTATCGGGGGTGCGCACCATGACCTGCCGGCCCCCGGCGTTCTGCGTTACCACGACCTCGCGCCCGCCCTTGCGAGCGGCCTCCAGATTAGGGATCACCGGCCATTCGACTTCGGCCAACGGCACGTTGCGGGTCACCGGTGCTGGCTCCGGCTGCGCGTCCGGGTCGATGTGGATCATCGTCAATGGGTTCGCGGTGGCCTTTTCCTGGACCGCGATGTCGGCGCTGAAGCGCTTGAGGAAGGCATCGAAATCGGCGTCCTGGCAACGCGGGGCGGCTGCGGCAGGTGCGGCCTGCGCGGGCGCGGCCGTCGCCGCGGCCACCGTGGAGCCAGCCGGTTGCGCCTTGCACGCGACCAGGGCCGCGGCCAATGCCAGGGACGTCAGAATGGGGCGTGCGATAGCCAACGGATCCTCCTGATCGGGTCGGGCGGGCAATCGCCCTTCGGGCGGGTGAGTTTAGTTCACCAGGATCATCATGTCGTGAAGCCGAACCGGGACATTGTCGGGGATCTACCGGCAGCGAACGTCAGGGCTGTAAGCAGCGCGGCGAAATAAGCAGCGTGGCGAAAGGATCACAGTCCATTCGAGAACACATCCAGCTTCCGCGGTTCGATCCATCCTTGCGCACAATCGCCTTCAGGACGCGCATTGCCTGCAATGGTGCAGTGTTTGCCCTGTTTGCGCTGTGTCACGAAGTCGATTGGGCGCTCGCCATACTGATTGCAAATGGGCTTGCCGTTGCATGCGCCGACGCTGGCGGGAGGGACGGCGACCACGTAGTAGTAGGCTGCCTGTTGACCCGCATGCGCGGTCGCCAGAATGCAGACGAACTGTCCATCCGAAAGCTTGGCGGTGACCTGCACCTTGCTGCCGGTGACGGGTAGGGCATCCAGAAGTGTCGCGTCGCGTTCGGCCACGCCTGCGAAGTTTCCGTCTGCGCCACAGTCTGGAGACACGTCGACGTCGTAGAAATCGCCAGCGTCCATGTTGCCCGCTACGCAGCCGTTGCCCTTGGCCGCATTCTCACAACGAAGGTGCAAGGACTCGGCCAGTGCTGCAACGCCGTCATCCTGATGGGCCGTCTGCGATGCGGTGGACGCGCGAACGGGGGCGGCCTTGTCCGAAGATGCAGTGCGAGCGGATGCGTCAGCGGCGGGACTTGCGGTTGTCGACGCGTCGGTCTGCCTAGGGCTGCAGGCAGCCAGCGCCATGAAAAGCGTGAGGGCTGCAAAAAGCGGGGGCGAACTAGCCAACGGATCCTCCTGATCGGGTCGCGCGCACGAGCGCTCGCGCGCGTGCCGGAGTCTAGCCGGCCAGGATGCTCCGGGTCGTGAATCAGCGGGCATGGCGGTCGGTGCCCGCAAGGTGGCCGCCTTCCGCGACCACCCGTGACGCGCCGGGCATCCGGCGCGCTGCCCCACACTCAGTCCACCGAAATCCCCGCCAACCGCTGCAGCGCCTCGGCGTACTTGGCGCGGGTGCGGTCGATCACGTCCTGCGGCAGGCGCGGGCCGGGCGCGGTCTTGCCCCAGTCCAGCGTCTCCAGGTAATCGCGCACGAACTGCTTGTCGTAGCTCGGCGGGCTGGTCCCGACTTCGTACTGGTCGGCCGGCCAGTAGCGCGAGGAGTCCGGGGTCAGCATCTCGTCCATGATGTACAGGCGGCCGTCGGCGTCGGTGCCGAACTCGAACTTGGTGTCGGCCAGCAGGATGCCGCGCTCGGCGGCGAAGTCGGCGGCGAAGCGGTAGATGCGCAGGGTGGCGTCGCGCACGCGTTCGGCCAGCTCCGCGCCCACGGTCTTGACCATGGCGTCGAAGTCGATGTTCTCGTCGTGATCGCCCACCGCGGCCTTGGTCGACGGGGTGAAGATCGGTTCGGCCAGCTTCTCGGCCTGGCGCAGGCCGTCGGGCAGCTCGATGCCGCTGACCTTGCCGGTGCGCTGGTAGTCCTTCCAGCCGCTGCCGATCAGGTAGCCGCGGGCGATGGCTTCCACCGGCACCGGCTTGAGCTTGCGGGTCACCACCGCGCGCTTGGCGTACAGGGCCTTGTCCACGCCCTCGGGCAGCACCGCGGCCACGTCGATGCCGGTGAGGTGGTTGGGCATCAGGTGCTCGGTCTTCTTGAACCAGAAGTTGGAGACCTGGCACAGCATCTCGCCCTTGCCCGGGATCGGGTCGGGCAGCACCACGTCGAAGGCGGAGAGACGGTCGGTGGCGACCATCAGCAGGTAGTCGCCGGGCGGCGCGTCGGCCGGCAGGCGCTCGCGGGGAATATCGAACACGTCGCGGACTTTGCCGCGGTGGCGCAAGGGCAGGCCGGGCAGATCGGATTGCAACAGCGTGGTGGACACAGGCACTCCTACGGACTTCGCAATGGCGACCGTCCCGGGACCCGGCGGGCCCGCGGCGGACGGCGGGCCGCGTAGTGTACGGCCGGAATGCCCCGCTGTGCCGTAAAATGGCCGGCCCTGACGCCGCGCCCGCCCTTGCCCCATGCCCTGGTACGGAAAACTGCTCGGCGCCATCGCCGGGGCCCTGCTGCTGCGGCCCACGCCGGTGCTGGGCGCGTTGATCGGGCTGCTGATCGGGCACGCCTTCGACGCCGACTGGTTCAAGCTGTCCCAGCGCGAGGATCCCTACCGGGAACTGGGCCTGACCCGCGACGCCACCGACGCCGAGATCGAACTGGCCTATCGCCGGCTGATGTCCCAGTACCACCCCGACAAGGTCGCCAGCGCCAGCCCCGAGTTGCGCGCCCGCGCCGAGAAGAAGGCCAGCCAGCTCAACACCGCCTACGACCGTATCCGCACCCTGCGCAAGCGCTGAGATCCCGCCATGTCCGACTGCATCATCTCCCCGTCCATCCTGTCCGCCGATTTCGCCCGCCTCGGCGAGGAAGTGGATGCCGTGCTGCGCGCCGGCGCCGACTGGATCCACTTCGACGTGATGGACAACCATTACGTGCCGAACCTCACCATCGGCCCGATGGTCTGCCAGGCGCTGCGCAAGCACGGCGTCACCGCGCCGATCGACGTGCACCTGATGGTGGAACCGGTGGACCGGCTGATCCCGGATTTCGCCGAGGCCGGCGCCAGCATCATCAGCTTCCATCCCGAGGCCAGCCGCCACGTGCACCGCAGCATCCAGCTGATCAAGTCGCACGGCTGCAAGGCCGGCCTGGTGCTCAACCCGGCCACCCCGGTGGACATCCTCGACTGGGTGCTGGACGACCTGGACCTGGTGCTGGTGATGTCGGTCAACCCGGGTTTCGGCGGCCAGGCCTTCATTCCCTCGGCGCTGGACAAGCTGCGCGCGATCCGTGCCCGCATCGACGCCAGCGGCAAGCCGATCCGGCTGGAGATCGACGGCGGGGTCAAGCCGGACAACATCGCCGCGATCGCCGCCGCCGGCGCCGACACCTTCGTTGCCGGCTCGGCCATCTTCAACGCGCCGGACTACGCCGAGGTGATCACGCAGATGCGCGCCGCGGTGGCGGGGCGCTGAGATGGCGGCGCTGCACATCCGCCCGGCGGTGGCCGACGATGCGGCGCTGATCCTGCGCCTGATCCGCGACCTGGCCCGCTACGAGCGCGCCGAGGACGCGGTGCAGACCGACGAGGACGGCCTGCGCGCGACCCTGTTCGGCGCCGATGCCCGCGCGCAGGCGCTGATCTGCGAGGCCGACGGCCAGCCGATCGGCTACGCGGTGTACTTCTACAACTACTCCACCTGGCTCGGCCGCAACGGCCTGTACCTGGAAGACCTGTATGTGGACCCGGCGCACCGCGGCGTCGGCGCCGGCAAGGCGCTGCTGCAGCACCTGGCGCGGCAGGCGGTGGCCAAGGGCTGCGGCCGCTTCGAATGGTCGGTGCTGGACTGGAACCAGCCGGCGATCGACTTCTACGAAGCGGTCGGCGCCCGCGCGCAGGACGAGTGGACCGTCTATCGCCTGCAGGGCGAGGCGCTGGCCAGGTTCGCGGCCGGCTGAGCGGCGCCGGACGGCCAAAAGAAAAGAACCGCACCGTCGCCGGTGCGGCCCCTGGGAGAGAAATCGGAGGCTGATCCTGCCTCCATCCGTCTTCCTTGCTATGGCCTTCCATGTTCCGGACGCACGGTGACGTGCGTATGACAGCGCACGCGTCTTGGATTCACGCATCGCGCATGCCCCGCCCGTTAGCCTGGGCGCCTCACCCCGGGATGGTTCGCATGGCTGCAGCGCATTGGCGTCTGATCCTCAACGGCAAATCGGCCGGCGACGAGGCGTTGCGCGAGGCGGTCATGGCCATGCGTGCGCGCGGCGTGGCGTTGCAGGTGCGGGTGACCTGGGAGCAGGGCGATGCCGAGCGCTACGTGGCCGAAGCGGTGGCGGACGGTGCTGCGTGCATCGTCGCCGCCGGCGGCGACGGCACTCTCAGTGAGGTCGCCACGGCGCTGGCGCATCGCCCGGAACCGGGCGACGCGCTGCCGGCCCTGGGGCTGGTGGCGCTGGGCACGGCCAACGATTTCGCTACCGCGACCGGTATCCCCCTGCCGCCGCTGGAGGCACTGGAGCTGATCGCCCGCACGCCGGCGCTGCCGATCGACCTGCTGCGCATCGAGGCCGAGCACGGCCCGCACTGGTGCGCCAACGTCGCCAGCGGCGGCTTCGGCACCCAGGTCACGGTGGAGACCGACGAAGGCCTGAAGAAGATGCTCGGCGGGCTGGCCTACCTGGTCACCGGCATGAGCCGGCTGGGCCGGATCGATCCGATCCGGGCCCGCTTCGAAGGGCCGGACTTTGCCTGGGAAGGCGATTTCATCGCGCTCGGCCTGGGCAACGGCCGCCAGGCCGGTGGCGGCCAGGTGCTGTGCCCGGACGCGCTGCTCGACGACGGCCTGCTCGACCTGACCCTGGTGCCGGAGCTGACCGGCGAGGTCGCCGCGACCCTGGGCACCCTGGTGACCTCCGGCAAGCAGGCCGCGCTGGAGCGGGTGGCGGTGCGCGCGCGCCTGCCGTGGCTGCGGATCGAAGCGGCGCAGCCGCTGACCCTGAACCTGGACGGCGAGCCGGAAACCTCGCGCCACTTCCGCATCGACTGCGTGCCCGGGCGCCTGCGCATGCATCTGCCGCCCGACTCGCCGCTGCTGCAGGCGCCAGAGCGCTAACCGCAGGTCGAGGGCCAGCCCGAAGGCCGGCGCCCATGTGGGAGGGACTTCAGTCCCGACGCGCTGTCCTTACCGATCTCCGCAACACCGCGCTCGGTCGCGCCGTGGCAGGACGAACACGACGGATCACGGACGGGTGCGATGCGCGCCGAACAGCGCGCCCGAAGTCACGCGCCGCCTCCTGTGGGAGGGACTTCAGTCTCGACGCGACGCCCTCGCCGACCGCTTCCGCACCGCACTCGATTGGTCGCGCCTGCAACCGTTGCCAGTCGCCGCAGTTGCGGTAAAGTAGCCGCCGTGTCCAGCCTGACGACCCCGCGTTCCTTCACTTCCGCTCGCCGTGCGTGGCGATGGTGGCCTGCAGCCGTCGTCCGCCCTGTCACCGAGTCCCGGAAGGAAAGCCGTCTTGATTACCCGCGAGCAGTTCCAGCGCTACGCCGCTGAAGGTCACACCCGCATCCCCGTCGTCCGCGAAGTGCTGTCCGACCTGGACACGCCGCTGTCGGTCTATCTCAAGCTCGCCGACGCCCCGCATACCTACCTGTTCGAATCGGTCGAAGGCGGCGAACGCTTCGGGCGCTACTCGATCATCGGCCTGCCGGTGCGCCGCGTGTACACCTTCCGCGGGCACACCCTGGAGGTGCGCGACCATGGCGAGCTGATCGAGCGCCGCGAGGTCGCCGATCCCTTCGCCGAGGTCGAGGCGCTGCGCGCCCAGCATGTGGTGCCCAAGCTGGCGGGCGTGCCCGGCTTCACCGGCGGCCTGGTCGGCTGGTTCGGCTTCGAGTGCATCGGCTACATCGAGCCGCGCCTGGCCGGCGCGGTGGCACGCGACGAACTGGACACGCCTGACATCCTGCTGATGCTGTCCGAGGAAGTGGCGGTCTTCGACAACCTCAAGGGCCGCCTGTACCTGATCGTGCACGCCGACCCGGCCGAAGCCGACGCCTGGGAGCGCGCGCAGGCACGCCTGGATGCGCTCACCACGACGTTGCGCCAGCCCGGCGCCGGCTACCCCGCGCCGCTGGCGCGCGACGTGCTGGACGAGAGCGACTTCGTCTCCGGGTTCACCCGCGAGGGCTTCATCGCCGCGGTGGAGAAGTCCAAGGACTACATCCGCGCCGGCGACATCTTCCAGGTGGTGCTGAGCCAGCGCCTGAGCGTGCCGTTCACCGCGCGCCCGGTGGACGTGTACCGCGCGCTGCGTGCGCTGAACCCCTCGCCCTACATGTATTTCCTCGATGTCGGCGACACCCAGGTGGTCGGTTCCTCGCCGGAGATCCTGGTGCGGCTGGAGAACGGCCAGGTCACCGTACGCCCGATCGCCGGCACCCGCCCGCGCGGCAAGACCCCGGAAGAGGACCAGGCACTGGAGGCGGAACTGCTGGCCGATCCGAAGGAGCGCGCCGAGCACCTGATGCTGATCGACCTGGGCCGCAACGATGCCGGCCGGGTCTCGCAGGCCGGCAGCGTCGCCGTCGGCGAACGCTTCGTGATCGAGCGCTACAGCCACGTCATGCATATCGTCAGCGAAGTCACCGGCACCCTGCTGCCCGGCCTCAGCTACGCCGACGTGCTGCGCGCCACCTTCCCTGCCGGCACCGTCAGCGGCGCGCCGAAGATCCGCGCGCTGGAAGTCATCCGCGAGCTGGAGCCGATCAAGCGCAACGTCTACGCCGGCAGCATCGGCTACCTCGGCTGGCACGGCGACGCCGACACCGCCATCGCCATCCGCACCGCGGTGATCAAGCACGGCCGCCTGCACGTGCAGGCCGGCGCCGGCATCGTCTACGACTCCGATCCGCAGACCGAATGGGACGAGACGATGAACAAGGGCCGCGCGCTGTTCCGTGCGGTCGCCGAAGCGGCGAAGGGGCTGTGAACGCCGCCGCATCGCCGCGGATCGGCTTCCGCAACGACTACAGCGAAGGCGCGCATCCGCGCGTGCTCGCCGCGCTGGCCGCCGCCAGCGCCGAGCAGAATGCCGGCTACGGCCTGGACCGGCACAGCGCGCGCGCCGCCGAACTGATCCGTGCCGAGATCGGCTGCACCGACGCCGACGTGCACTTGCTGGTCGGCGGCACCCAGACCAACCTCACCGCCATCGCCGCGTTCCTGCGTCCGCACCAGGCGGTGATCGCTGCGGCCTGCGGCCACATCGCCACCCACGAGACCGGCGCGATCGAGGCCACCGGCCACAAGGTGCTCACCGTTGAGGCGGCCGATGGCCGGCTCACGCCGGAGCGGATCGCGCCGCTGCTGGCCGAGCACGGCAACGAGCACCTGGTGCAGCCGCGGTTGGTCTACGTGTCCAACACCAGCGAGGTCGGCACGATCTACCGCAAGCACGAACTGCAGGCCTTGCGCGCGTTCTGCGACTCACACGGCCTGCTGCTGTTCCTCGACGGCGCGCGCATCGGCAGCGCGCTCACCGCCGCGGGCAACGATCTGACGCTGGCCGATGTCGCCGCGCTCACCGATGCGTTCTACATCGGCGGCACTAAGAATGGCGCGCTGCTCGGCGAGGCGCTGGTGATCCTCAAGCACGGGTTGAAAGCGGATTTCCGCTACCTGCTCAAGCAACGCGGCGCGCTGCTGGCCAAGGGCATGGTGCTGGGCACGCAGTTCGCCGTGCTGTTCGAGGACGGCCTGTTCTACGAACTGGCCGCGCACGCCAACCGCATGGCCGCGCGGCTGCGCGAGGGACTGGCCACGGCCGGTGCGCACTTTGCCTCGGACTCGCCGACCAACCAGCTGTTCGTGATCCTGCCCGCCGCGGACGTCGAGACGCTGGCACAGCGCTACGACTTCGAGCGCTGGCAGGTGCTGGGCGACGGCCGCTGGGTGATCCGCTTCGTGACCTCGTGGGCGACGCAGGCCGATGCGGTCGACACGTTGATCGCGGATTTCGCCGCGCTTTGTGTGTTCCCAAAGGTCCAAAATCCGTCGACGGCAGCGGAATCAAGTTGTGGCTGAGATATCAATTCGATTTGAAGCGTCGATTGGACTCAACAAGGAGATGGTGCGTCAGTTTTCTGTGCGCTACGAATCGGTAGTCACTACTAGGGGCCTTGCTGACCCTCGGGAGCGGATGTCAGTGAAAGCTGTGGATTACGCGATTGAGTTGCATGGGTCTATCGCGCATTTGTTCGCGATTGGGAGGCGCGGCTCCGCTGCTGCTTTATTGCGTGCGTTACTAGAGAGTTCGTTGAATTGTCTCTATCTTTTGCATCTTTCAGATTTGGAATATGCAAGGAAACTTGATTTGGGTGAGTCGACATTGCCTGATTCTTCTTCAAAGGTATTTGATGCATGTGCTCGTCTGCCCTTGATTGGTGACTACATCAAAATGGTTGTTGGTTCCAAAGGAAATAGGGAGCAGATGGAGTACTTTCATAAGCTCGCCCATGGGGACACCGAGCAGTTGAATAGGCGGAAGTTCGACCATCAAGAAGCTGCTTTCAAAGATGAAGAGGTGCGGGGATTTCTTTTGATGGCTGATTTCCTGCTGCTTGCAGTAATGGACACTTTTTCTCATGCAGTAGGGGATATGGATTTTGGAAATGAAATTCGAGCTAGGCGAAATGAGTTGATAGATATTTATCATGTCCAAGTGCCTGAGGATGATCCCCGTTCGCCTGCTCCAGTTTGGAGGGTGTAGGGTTTAATCGTGGTAGTAAGTGTGTGTTGCGATAGATGGTAATTATGCTGCTCAATATTATGAATGGTGTGCCTCCATGCTGCTGATGCTGGATAACTACGACAGCTTTACCTACAACCTCGTGCAGTACCTGCAGGCGCTCGGCGCCGAGGTCAAGGTGGTGCGCAACGACGCGCTCAGCGTGGACGAGATCGAGCGCCTGGCGCCCGAGCGCATCGTCATCTCGCCGGGGCCGTGCACGCCGAACGAGGCGGGCGTGTCGCTGCAACTGATCGAGCGGCTGGGCCAGCGCACGCCGATCCTGGGCGTGTGCCTGGGTCACCAGAGCATCGGCCAGGTCTATGGCGGGCAGGTGGTGCGTGCCGGCACCATCATGCACGGCAAGACTTCGCGCATCCGTCACGAAGGCCGCGGCGTGTTCGCCGGCCTGCCGGACCGCTACGAGGCCACCCGCTACCACTCGCTGGTGGTGGAGAAGACCACGCTGCCCGACTGCCTGGAAGTGACGGCCTGGACCGAACACGACGACGGCACGGTGGAGGAGATCATGGGCCTGCGCCATCGCCAGTTCCCGGTCGAGGGCGTGCAGTTCCATCCCGAGTCCATCCTCACCGAGCATGGCCACGCCTTGCTGAAGAACTTCCTGGAGCGCTGAGCGCGCCGCGCCGGCGCCGCCCGCCTTCCGCCACTGCCGGACCCTGCCGATGCACGAGCGCACCGACGCCTTCCACTTCTACGAGCCGGCCAACGGCCACGGCTTGCCGCACGATCCGTTCAACGCCATCGTCGGGCCGCGGCCGATCGGCTGGATCGGTTCGCGTGGCGCCGACGGCGTCGCCAACCTGGCGCCCTACAGCTTCTTCAACGCCTTCAACTACGTCCCGCCGATCGTCGGCTTCGCCAGCATCGGCTGGAAGGACAGCGTGCGTAACATCGAGGCCACGGGCGAGTTCACCTGGAACCTGGCCACGCGGCCGCTGGCCGAGGCGATGAACGCCAGTTCCGCCGCGGTGGCGCCGGAGGTGGACGAGTTCGCGCTGGCCGGCCTGACCGCCGCGCCCTCGCGCCTGATCGGTGCGCCGCGGGTGGCCGCCAGCCCAGTCAGCTTCGAATGCCGGCTCAGCCAGCTGCTGCCGCTGCAGAGCGCACGCGGCGAGCCGATTCAGACCTGGCTGGTGCTGGGCGAGGTGGTCGGCGTGCACATCGCCGAGCACGCCCTGCACGACGGCATCTACGACCCGGCCGCGGTCGCCACCCTGCTGCGCGCTGGCGGCCCGGCCGACTACTTCGAGGTGCTGGCGCAAGGGCGTCTGCGCATGTCGCGGCCGACGCAGGCGCGCTGAGCGCATCACATGCAAAACAGAAAAACAAAAAAGCGCATCCAGTACTGGAATTCATTGTCCATGCTTGTCGCCTGCATCTCATTAAGTGGTTGCGGCAATGATCGCTTGCCCGCATCTGTGACTGGTTACAATCACATGAGCGATTGGAGCATCGAGAGATTTACAGTCGACGGCGCAAGTGGACCCAACCTTTCGCCCGAGGAAGGGGGCGGGAAATTTTCATGCTGTGCGTCCATTCCAAGGCGTTGGCATCCGGGAATGAAGGTCAAGATCCAATGGGCCTATGACACCACGCAAAATGGCCCGCAGCCCCCATCGCCGCAAGAAGCAATTGTTGATCTACCCCAATATCCAAGCCAAGGCGGGGATATTCAAGTGCATTTTTATCCAGGTCATAAAGTCAAGGTAGTCATTTCGGAATATGGCATTGGACACCCTCTTTACCCCATGAGCGAAGAAGATAAACGCCCCTGGGAAACCCGAAAAGATCTACTTCTTCCCCAGCTACGAGCAGCTCCTCTCCCATGACCATCACCCCCCAACAAGCCCTGCAACGCACCATCGAGCACCGCGAGATCTTCCACGACGAGATGGTCGGGTTGATGCGGCAGATCATGCGCGGCGAGGTATCGCCGATGATGACCGCGGCCATCCTCACCGGCTTGCGGGTCAAGAAGGAGACCGTGGGTGAGATCGCCGGCGCGGCGGTGGTGATGCGCGAGTTCTCGCGCACCGTGCCGGTTGCCGACCGCACCCACATGGTCGACATCGTCGGCACCGGCGGCGACGGCTCGCACACCTTCAACATCTCCACCTGCGCGATGTTCGTGGCCGCGGCGGCCGGCGCCAAGGTCGCCAAGCACGGCAACCGCAGCGTCTCCTCCAAGTCCGGCAGCGCCGATGCGCTGGAGGCGCTGGGCGCGGCGATCGAACTGCAGCCCGAACAGGTGGCGCAGGCATTGGCGGCCACCGGCATCGGCTTCATGTTCGCGCCCGTGCACCATCCGGCGATGAAGGTGGTGGCGCCGGTGCGGCGCGAGATGGGCGTGCGCACCATCTTCAACATCCTCGGCCCGCTGACCAACCCGGCCGGCGCGCCGAACATCCTGATGGGCGTGTTCCACCCCGACCTGGTCGGCATCCAGGCGCGCGTGCTGCAGGAACTGGGCGCCGAACGCGCGCTGGTGGTGTGGGGCCGCGACGACATGGACGAACTCTCGCTCGGCGCCGGCACCCTGGTCGGCGAGCTGCGCGACGGCCAGGTCCGCGAGTACGAGGTGCACCCGGAGGATTTCGGCATCGCCATGTCGGCCAGCCGCAACCTCAAGGTCGCCGACGCCGCCGAATCGATGGCGATGCTGCGCGCCGTGCTCGATAACGTGCCCGGCCCGGCCCTGGACATCGTCGCCTTCAACGCCGGCGCGGCACTGTACGTGGCCGGCCTGGCCGAGGACATCGGTGCCGGCATCGCCCTGGCGCGTGCGGCCATCGCCGATGGGCGTGCGCGGGCGAAGCTGGAGGCCTACGTGGCCTGCACCCGCGGCCTGGCCGGGCTGGACTGAACCGCCTTCGCCAGCGCCCGATCCCGGTTCTCACCCGCGACACCCTGCATCGCCGATAATCCGGCCATCCCCCAGGATTCCCACCGCATGAGCAGCGACATTCTCCGCACCATCCTCGCGCGCAAGGCCGACGAGATCGCCGAGCGCAGCGCGCGCGTGCCGCTGGCCGAGCTGGTCGCCCGCGCCGAGGCCATGCCGCCCACCCGCGGCTTCGCCCGCGCGCTGCAGGCGGCCATCGCCAACGGCGACCCGGCGGTGATCGCCGAGGTCAAGAAGGCCAGCCCGTCCAAGGGCGTGATCCGCCCGGACTTCCACCCGGCCGACATCGCGGTCAGCTACGAGTTCGGCGGCGCCGCCTGCCTGTCGGTGCTGACCGACGAGGACTTCTTCCAGGGCCACGACCGCTATCTGCAGCAGGCGCGCGATGCCTGCACCCTGCCGGTGCTGCGCAAGGATTTCACCATCGATCCGTACCAGGTGTACGAGGCGCGCACGCTCGGCGCCGACTGCATCCTGCTGATCGTGGCCGCGCTGGACGACCTGCAACTGGCCGAGCTGTCGTCGCTGGCGCTGCAGCTGGGCATGGACGTGCTGGTGGAAGTGCACGACATCGACGAACTGGAGCGCGCGCTGCAGGTGCCGGCGCCGCTGATCGGCATCAACAACCGCAACCTGCGCACCTTCGAGGTGTCGCTGCAGACCACCTTGTCGATGCAGGACGCGGTGCCGCGCGATCGCCTGCTGGTCACCGAAAGCGGCATCCTCGGCCCGGATGACGTGGCGCTGATGCGCGGCGCCGGCGTGCACGCGTTCCTGGTCGGCGAGGCGTTCATGCGCGCCGAGGAACCGGGCGAGGCGCTGCGCCAGCTGTTCTTCGCGGCATGAGCGGGCAGGACGCCAGTCCGTATCCGCTGCCGCGCGCCGATGCGCCGCTGGTGGTATTCGATTTCGACCACACCCTGTACGACGGCGATTCCGGCAGTCACCTGTTCGCCTGGCTGATCAAGCGCAATCCGCTGCGCCTGGCCGCCGCGGTGCTGGCCACCCCGTTGCTGGGGCCGCTGGTGGCGATGCTGCCGACCCGCCGCACCGGCATTTCCGGCTACGTCTGGATCGCCAGCTTCGGCCTGCGCCGCGCGCGCGAGTTCAACCGCATCATCGACCAGTACGTGCTGCAGCATCAGGCGCAGATCCGCCAGCGGCTGCTGCCGCAGGCGCTGGACGTGTTCGCCCGGCACCGCGCCGCCGGCGATCGCGTGGTGGTCGCCACCGGCGCGCCGCCGGAACTGGCGCGCGCCATCCTCGGCTTCGTCGCGCACCAGGACGTGCCGGTGGTCGGCAGCCTGATCGGCCCGCGCCTGGGCGCGGTCACCGCCACGCGTCACTGCCACAACGAGGAAAAGATGCGCATGCTGCGCGAATTGGGTTACGGCGAGATCGCCATGGCCTATTCCGACAGCACCGCAGACCTGCCGCTGTTGCAGGCCGCGGCCGCGCCGGTGGTGGTCAACCCCAAGCACGGCGCGGTGGCGGTGTTCCGCCGGCTGCTGCCGTCCGGCACGCCGATCCTCAACTGGGGCTGCCGCGACCGCGCCGGCGACGCTGGCGGTTCCCGCTAGGGCGCGCCGCGGCGGGGAAGGCCGGCGTCAGCCGCCGGCAGACCCGCGGTAAGCGCTGTCGCTGCCCACCAGCGCATGGTGCAGCGGCGCGACCCATTGCCCGCGGTCGATGTCGTAGGCGCCGAAGCTACCCTCGAATTCCCAATACGCCCAGGCGAAATGGCGTTTCTCGGCGGCGTTGACCACCGCCACCGTCCAGGCCAGGCGATCGGCCGGCGGCGCCTGCTCGTAGGCACCGAACTCGCCCAGCAGTACCTGCCGATGGTGCGCCTTGGCCCAGGCCGCGATGCGGTCGAACTCGCCGTAGAGCTTGGTCCGGTCGGCCGCGCTGCCCCAGCTCACGCCGGTGTGGTCGCGGATGTCCGCCGGGGCCCACGGCGCGCCCTGGTGGGTGAAGCGGAACGGGTTGTAGTAGTGCACGGTGACCAGCAGGTGCGCATCGTCCTCGGGCAGGCGCAGGCTGTCGAGCGCGGTGAAGGAATTGCTGCTGGCCGGGCCCACCACCACCGTGCGGGTCGGATTGTCGCGACGGATGATCTGCAGCGCATCGTGCAGCAGGTCGTTCCACACCGCGCTGGTCATCTGGCCGTTGGGCTCGTTGAGGATCTCGAACAGCACCGACGGCGGCGCGTGGCGATAGCGCGGGGCCACCTGGCTCCAGAACGCCAGCAACTTGGTCCGGCACACCGCCGCGTCGGCCGCGCAGGGGTGGAAGTCGTGTTCGTCCAGGATCACGTTCAGGCCCGCGGCGGTGGCCTGGTCGACCACCGTATCCAGCGTCTTCAGCCAGGTCGGGTCGAGCCGGTTGTCCGCGTCCATGTGCGCGAACGCCTGCAGGTTGACCCGCACCGTGCGGAAGCCGCCGTCGCGGATCGTGCGGTACAGCGGCGGGCGGAAACGCGCCTTCGCCGGGTCGTTCCACAGCGGGTCGTAGCCGAGGATGTTGACCCCGCGCCCGAGCCGGGCGAAGGCGTCGTCGGCCTGCGCGCGCGGCGCCGGCAGCACCAGGCACAGCAAGGCCAGGAAGAGCGGAAGGGCACGGCGCATGGCGGTCTCGCGGGGCAGGGGAGAGGCGAGACGCGCGGCCGTCGGCGGCTGCGTCCCGGCCGCGATCATCGCGCGGCCCGCCCCGGCAAAAGCGAACCCGGCCTGACCGCAGATCGGGTCACCAGCGCAACGGCTTCAGGCGCCGCGGAGACCGCCTTTGCGAATCCCCAATTCCGACTCCCAAATCCCGGGCCTCACCCCAACCACCGATACAGCGCCCCGCCCACCTGATACAGGCTGATGCCCAGCACCAGCAGGCCCACCGCCACCAGCACCCAGCGCTCGCGCACGCGCTTGACCAGCAGCGCCGCCAGCGGCGCGGCGAGCATGCCGCCGACCAGCAGGCCGAGCACGATGTCCAGGTGCTGCACGCCCATGGTCAGCAGAAAAGTCAGCGAGATCGACAGCGTCACCAGGAACTCGGCGGCGTTGACTGTGCCGATGGTGGTGCGGGCCTGGCCGCCGTGGGCGAGCAGGGTCGAGGTCGCCACCGGGCCCCAGCCGCCACCGCCGCTGGCGTCCAGCAGGCCGGCGACGAAGCCCAGCAGCGGCACCCGCCGCACCTCGCGGCGCGGCAGCGCACGGCCGGCCGCGCGCAGCAGGATCAGCACCGCCAGGGCCAGCAGATACAGATAGACGAAGGGGCGGATCAGCTCGCCCGGCAACTGGGTCAGCACGTAGGCGCCGGCGACCCCGCCGACCATGCCCGGCAGCGCCAGGCGCAGGAACAGCCGCTTGTCGACGTTGCCCAGGGCCAGGTGCGACAGGCCCGAGGCGCCGGTGGTGAACACCTCGGCGCTGTGCACGCTGGCGCTGACCACCGCCGGCGGCAGGCCCAGGCTCAGCAGGACCGAGGACGAGACCAGGCCGAACGCCATGCCCAGCGCGCCGTCCACCAGCTGGGCGGCCAGGCCGACCAGCACGAACCAGTAGAAGGTCTCGCTCAGCACCATCGTGCCGGGCCTATCGACCCATGGCGGTCAGCGCGCGCCGTACAGCACCACGGTCTTGCCGCGGGCGTGCAGGATGCCGTCGACCTGCAGCTTCTTCAGCACGCGGCCGGCCATCTCGCGCGAGCAGCCGACCAGTCGCGCCAGTTCCTGCCGCGACACGCGCAACTGCATGCCCTGCGGGTGGCTCATCGCCTCCGGCTCCTGGGCCAGGTCGTGCAGGGTGCGCACGATGCGGTCGGTCACGTCCAGGAATGCCAGGCGGCTGGCCTTGCGCGAGGTGTCCAGCAGGCGCTTGGACAGCTGCACGCCGATCGCGTACAGCACCCGCGGCGCATCGGACGACAGCGAGCCCAGGAACAGCTGGTGCAGGCGCTCGTAGCTGATCTCGGCCAGTTCGCAGGGCGTACGGGTGCGCAGGATCACCTCGCGCTGGTCGGACTCGATGAACAGGCCCATCTCGCCGACGAACTCGCCGCTGCCGAAATAGCCCAGCACCAACTCGCGGTCGTCATCTTCCTCGGCGATGATGCTGACCGAGCCGCTGACCACGTAGTACAGGGTGCCGGCCGGATCGCCTGGCCTGAACACGTCCGTCCGCGCCGGATAGCGGCGACGGTGGCTGTGGGCCAGGAAGCGGTCGATGGTGGCGGTGTCCAACGTCAAAGGACTTGGAGCGATGCGCACAGGTGCTGCAGTGGATGTGTTTCCGGGGCTCATGGCGGCTTCGCTACGGCGTAATTCCCGAAGCTTAACGGGACGCGTTCGCGGCGGCAAACAAGAGACGGACGCCACGTTTCGCAGCGCGGCCATTTGGCTCATAATTGATTGGCTTTCCCCCCGACCCACTTCCAGAGGATCCACGCCGTGGTCAAGCCGTTGCCTCGCCTGAGGCTGCAAGGTTTCAACAACCTCACCAAGGCGTTGAGCTTCAACATCTACGACGTCTGCTACGCGATCTCCGAAGAGGAGCGCCAGCGCTACATCGAGTACATCGACGAGCAGTACGACGCCGACCGCCTGACCCAGATCCTCACCGATGTGGCCGAGATCATCGGCGCCAACATCCTGAACATCGCGCGCCAGGACTACGATCCGCAGGGCGCTTCGGTGACGATCCTGATCTCCGAGGAGCCGGTCATCGACAAGAAGGCGGCGGGCAAGGAGATCATTTCCGACGCCGTGGTCGCGCACATGGACAAGAGCCACATCACCGTCCATACCTACCCGGAAACCCATCCGCAGCACGGTATCGCCACGTTCCGCGCCGACATCGATGTCGCCACCTGCGGCGTGATTTCGCCGCTGAAGGCCCTCAATTACCTGATCGAGAGCCTGGAATCGGACATCGTGATCATGGATTACCGCGTGCGCGGCTTCACCCGCGACGTGAAGGGCAAGAAGCACTACATCGACCACAAGATCAACTCGATCCAGAACTTCCTGGCCAAGAACGTCAAGTCGCGCTACGAGATGTTCGACGTCAACGTCTATCAGGAGAACATCTTCCACACCAAGATGCACCTGAAGGACTTCGACCTGGACCAGTACCTGTTCGAGGAAAAGGCCAAGAATCTCTCGTTCAAGGAGCGCATGCGCATCGAGGCGCTGCTCAAGCGCGAGATCGAGGAGCTGTTCCACGGGCGCAACCTGTCCGAGTAAGCGCTCCACACCGGCGGGACGGCCCGCCCGCAGCACGCGCTGCGACCCCTGCCGACGGCGGCCCGATGTGCAGACATCGGGCCGTTTTCGTTTTCATTTGTCTACGGAGAAAGACAATGCCCTGGATCTACCTGCTGCTCGCCGGTCTGTTCGAGATCGGCTTCGCCCTCGGCCTGAAGCACAGCGAAGGCTTCACCCGGCCGTGGCCGACCGTGGCCACCCTGGCCGGTGCGGGCCTGAGCCTGTGGCTGCTGACCCAGGCGCTCAAGCACATCCCGCTGGGCACCGCCTATGCGATCTGGACCGGGATCGGTGCGCTGGGCACGGCGGTGCTCGGCATCGCCCTGTTCGGCGACAGCGCCTCGCCGGCGCGGTTGGCCTGCATCGGCCTGATCGTGGTTGGGGTGATCGGCCTGAAGCTGGTCGGGCACTGAGCGCAGCCCGCGCGCGCGTGGGCCTCAGGCGGCGGCGATGCGGCGCCGGGTCAGCACCCGGCCGATCAGCAGCCGGTGCGCGACCACCGCCAGCAGGGCGGCGATCGACAGCGCGATCAGCGCGCGGGTGAACACGCTGCCGAGGTTGCCGGCGTGCTGCAGCTGGTCCAGGCGCCCGAAGCGTGCGGGATCGGCATTGGCGTAGGCGATCTCGACCGTGGCGCCGTCCAGTAGCAACGGCGCGGCTTCCGCGCCGCTGGCCTCGAAGGCGCCGCTGTGCAGGCGGCCCTTGCTCTCGAACACATAGTGGAAGCGGTAGCGCACCAGTGGCTCGGTCTGCACGCCGAAGGCGCCGTCGGCGATCACCGGGACGGTGGCGACGGAATGGTCGCGCAGGATCGCGCTGGCCTGGCGGTAGTCGCCGAGCAGGTGATGCAGCAGGGCGCCGCCGCCGATCGCGAACAGGGTCGCGAACAGCAGGCGCGACAACCAGCGGGTCCGGGGCGATGGCAGATGGGGCGAGGATGCGGGCATGACAGTCTGCAGGCGGAGCGCACGCGGGCGCGACTCGGCACGGGTACATCGGTGGCTGCGGCACATGGCGATACCGCAGCCGGAACGGCGTGCGCCGACGTGGAATCAGTCAGCGTTCGTTCACTTTAACGCGATCGGCCCGGCAATGCCAGCCGGGGTCGCATCGGCCCGACCGGCGGGCGGCTACAGCCGATAGGCGACGGCCTTCATCAGTCGCGAGGCGGCGGCCATGACCGTGGGGATCGGCGGCGGCAGGCGTCGTGCCCCGGCCTGTTCGGCATGTTCGGCGTGGCGGGCCTCGTCGGCCTTCATCACCTTCAGCACGTCGCGGCTGCGCAGGTCCGCCGGCGGCAGGGTCTGCAGGTGTTCGTCCAGGTGCGCCTCGACCTGGCGCTCGGTCTCGACCACGAAGCCCAGGTTCCAGCCGTCGCCGCGCAGCCCGGCCAGGGTGCCGATCGCGTAGCTGCCGGCGTACCACAGCGGATTGAACAGGCTGGGGCGGCTGTCCAGCTCGCGCAGCCGCGCCGCGCACCAGGCCAGGTGGTCGGTCTCTTCCTGCGCCGCCTCCAGCAGGTGCGCACGGGTGGCCGGATCGCGCGCGACCGCGGCC
Organism: Xanthomonas sp. LMG 12461; assembly: GCF_009192935.1. Classification (NCBI taxonomy): domain Bacteria; kingdom Pseudomonadati; phylum Pseudomonadota; class Gammaproteobacteria; order Lysobacterales; family Lysobacteraceae; genus Xanthomonas; species Xanthomonas sp. LMG 12461. The sequence continues at coordinate 1,697 of NZ_NQYT01000026.1, read as the reverse complement.
TGGCCGAAATACAGGCCCTGCGCGCAGACCTCGCCGACGTGGTTGATGCGCATCAGGCCGGCGGCATGGCGGCGCTCGTCCGGCGCCAGCACCACATCGGCGGTGGCCGCGGCCGGGTAGGGGCGCTGCGCCGGCGGGTCGCCGAATACGGTCTCCAGCGCGCGCTGGGCCTCGACCAGGGCGCGATCGAGCGGGGAATGCTGGCGGCTGGCGGTCATGGGGGAAGCCCGGAAGCAGTGGGGATCCCGATTTTCGCCCCCGGCCGGCGCACTGCCAAGCGCGCCGCCTGCCCGATCTCCGCCGGTCATGGGTGGACTTGCGCCGGCCGGCCGGGCCGCGTAGAATTTCGCCTCTTGCGTTTTTGCAATTCACAACGCGTGGCAAAGTTCCGGCCGTTCGCTGCAGGAATCCGCCCGACCAACCGAGTCTGATCATGAGCACCTTCACTGCTAAGTCCGAGACCGTCCAGCGCGACTGGTATCTCGTCGACGCCGCCGGCAAAACGCTGGGCCGGCTTTCCACCGAACTGGCCCGCCGCCTGCGCGGCAAGCACAAGCCGGTCTACACCCCGCACGTCGATACCGGCGATTACCTGGTGGTGATCAACGCCGAGAAGATCGTCGTCACCGGCAACAAGCTCAAGGACAAGAAGTACCACCGCTTCACTGGCTACATCGGCAACCTGAAGACCGAGAGCCTGGAGCAGGCGCTGGAGCGCCACCCGGAGCGCGTGATCGAAATCGCGGTCAAGGGCATGCTGCCCAAGGGCCCGCTGGGCCGCGCGATGTACCGCAAGCTCAAGGTCTATTCCGGTGCGGAGCATCCGCACGCCGCTCAGCAGCCGCAGGTTCTGGATATCTAATCATGGCGATTTCGCAAAACTACGGCACTGGCCGCCGCAAGTCCTCCACCGCCCGCGTGTTCCTGCGCAAGGGCACCGGCAACATCTCCGTCAACGGCCGTCCGCTGGACGAGTTCTTCGGCCGCGAGACCGCGCGCATGATCGTGCGCCAGCCGCTGGAGCTGACCAAGAACACCGAAAGCTTCGACATCCTGGTCACCGCCACCGGCGGCGGCACCACCGGCCAGGCCGGTGCGATCCGTCTGGGCATCGCCCGCGCGCTGGTCGAGTACGACGAAACCCTGAAGACCGAGCTGCGCAAGGCCGGCTTCATGACCCGCGACGCCCGCGAAGTCGAGCGTAAGAAGGTCGGTCTGCACAAGGCCCGTCGCGCCACCCAGTTCTCCAAGCGCTGATCCATCGCGCCTGGCGTGGGCTCCCTTGGGAGCCCGCTGGGGACCAAGCAAAAGCCCGGCTTCGGCCGGGCTTTTGTCGTTTGGGTTTGGTGGGTGCGTCGGCCGATGCACCAGCAGTTGTCGCGGATCAGCCTCGCTGGATCTGCGTGCGGTGCGCGGGTGATCGCCGGCCTAGTCGGAGGTCCGGATTCGCTACTGGCTTTTGCTATCCAGGCTTCCGGATCGCGCGTCTTGCTGGCCGATGGCAATTCATCCGGGCCACACCCGTTGCCGGCGACTCGCATCCCATCTGGTGGAGTAGCCCCCTTGGAGTCCAAGGGGGCGCGCCGACAGGCGCGGGGATGTGGAGGCGGAAGGGCTGGGGCCCGCGCCTTGCGCAGCAAGGCGCGGGGCGCAGGCGCTTTGCGCCTGCGCGAACCCGCAGCCAAACACACAAAAAA
>NZ_NQYT01000025.1:0-73318 GCF_009192935.1 Xanthomonas sp. LMG 12461 | reverse complement strand
CACGGCGCCGACGGCAACGCGCCAGGCTGGGGCGCGCTGTGGCGGCGCTATCTGGTCGGCACGGTATCGTTGCTGCTGGGCGGGCTGGGGTTCTGGTGGGCGCTTTTTGATCGGGAGCGGTTGACGTGGCACGACAGGGCCAGCGGCACCTATCTGACACGATTGCCCAAAGCCAAGCCCTGACCGCAGCACACAGGCGCGCGGCGGCGCGCCGACCACTCCTGCCACATCGGGACCACTGCGGCGCGGCACGACCGTGCCAGCCGCACCTGTTTAACGCGATTACCAAAAGCCAAGCCCTGAACGCAGCGCACGGGCGCGCGGCGGCGCGCCAACCACTCCTGCCACATCGGGACCACTGCGGCGCGGCACGACAGGGCCAGCGGCACCTATCTCATGTCGTTGGACGCATCGTCGAACGGAAGCGCGCATGGCGAATCCAGCACGACATCGACGCCGACCGGCGAGCACTGGCGAGAACGCCGAACAGCATCACCCCCCATCAGCATGCCTGCGCGCCGATGCGGCCCTGCGCGAGGCGACCACACCACCGATCCACCGCTCCAAGGACCGACCCAGCCAGTAGCTCGCCCAGAACATGGGCAGCAGCACCAGCGCGTATGCGACGACCCTCGGCAACCGCTCCAACCATGGCAACAGGTCGAGCATCGCCAGCGGAAGGGTGATTGGAACGAACGGCAATTGCCGCAACCCTGCCTGGAGATGGCCATCGACCTGCAGATTGCTCGCCATCCAGCGGCAGCCAACGATCACCGCCGCATACAACAGGCAGAACACCAGGCCAGTGGTGCTCGGACGCCGCATCGCTAACTGCTGCGTTTGCGAAACAGCAACCAGGACACGGTCAGCATCACCAGCGGCGGCAAGGCGTAGGCGATGCGGTAGTCGAACTTCAGGGCGCCGGCCATGCGTCCGAAGAACAGCTGCAGCAGCCAGAACACCAGGGCGAACAGGATGCCCAGGAACAGGCGCTTGCCCATGCCGCCGCTGCGCAGCGCGCCGAACGCGAACGGGATCGCGGCGAAGCACAGCGCCAGCACGTTCAGCGGATAGAACCAGCGGCTCCAGTACTGGTCCTCATAGTCGCGCGCGTCCAGGCCATTGCGGCGGCGGTACTCGATGCTGGTGTGCAGGTCGCGCGCCGACAGGTTGCGCGGCTTGGCCAGGCCCGAGGCCAGCGCCGCCGCATCCAGCTGCGATTGCCACGGCAGGCTGTCGAACTTCTCGCGCTGCACCGAGCGTTCGGCGAAGGTGTCGCGGTAGGCCTGCTTGAGCGTCCAGCCGTTGTGCCGGTGCTCGGCGATGGCGGCATGGGTCAGCGACGCCAGCCGGCCGTTCTCGTCCAGCGTGTACAGGCGCACGTCGCGCAGCTCCAGCCAGGTGCCGCCGCCGTCCTCCAGGTGCTCTTCGCCGGCCTGGGCATTGAGGAAGGTGTTGCCCTCGCGCGCCCACAGCCCGGAATAGCGCGCCATGCTCATGTCGCCGTTGTACTTGGCGTTGGCCTTGATCGCGTCGGCCTGGTTCTGCGCCCATGGCGCCAGGGTCTCGCCGTTGACCACCATGACCACGGTCAGCACCGCCATGGTCGAGGCCGCGGCCAGGCTCAGCCGGCGCCGCGACAGACCCAGCGCGCGTAGCGCGGTCAGTTCGGAGGTGGCCGCAAGCTGGCCCAGGCCCATCAGCACGCCGATCACCGCGCCGGTGGGGAACAGGGTGTAGGCGCGGCGCGGCACCGTGTAGGCCACGAACGCGGCGGCATGGCCCAGGCTGTAGCTGCCGGTGCCGATGACCTTGAACTCGTTGGACAGGGCCATGATCACGTCCAGGCCCAGCAGCACCGCCCAGGTCAGCAGCACCGTGCCGAGCACGGCGCGGCCCACGTACATATCGTGCAGGTTCGGACGCAGCCTCATGCCGGCTGCCTCCGCGGCCGCGACAGCCGGCCATCGCGCAGGTACATCCACACCGCCAGCGTCAGCAACGGCAGCGTCAGCCACCACAGGCCGAGCGCGCGCGGCAGCTTCTCGGTGCTCAGCCACTGGGTGCCGAGGAACATCAGGTTGGTGCCGACCAGGTAGGCCAGGAACGCCAGCATGATCCGGCCATAGCGCTGCTGCCGCGGCGAGCTGCGCGACAGCGGCAGGGTCAGCAGCGCGAAGGCCAGCGCCAGCAGCGGCGGCGCCAGGCGCGCATGCAGTTGCGCGTTGGCCTGCGGGCGCGGATCGCCGATCAGCCTGGCGGTGGGCAGCAGTTCGGGGTCATCGTCCTTGCGCGCGGCGTTGCGGTCGGGCAGCGCCACGTCGTTGCTGACGAAGCGCATCATCCGGTAATCCAGCCCGTCGCCGGCCAGCGGCCCCTCGACCCGGTAGCCGTCCTCCAGGCGCAGGTAGCGGTCGGCCTTGCCCTCGAAGAACATGGCGCCGCGCTGCGCGGTGACCACGTCCAGGCGGCCGTCCTTCTGCCGCTGCATGAACACCTTGCTGAGCTTGGTGCCGTCCCCGGATAGAGTGCTGATGTAGACGATGCCGCCGTCGGACAGCGGGGTGAAGCGCCCGGCCTCCAGCCCGGCCATCAGCAGGCTGTGGTTGGCCTCGTCGATCAGCCGGTCGGAGGTACGGTCGGCCCAGGGGCCTAGCCACAGCGAGCACATGCCGACCAGGGTCACCACCGGGATCACCAGCATCAGGATCGGCCGCAGCAGGCGCCGCGGGCCCACGCCGATGGCGGTGATCACCGCCATTTCCGAGTCGCGGTACAGCCGCGCCAGCGCCAGCAGCAGGCCCAGCATCAGCGCCAGCGGCAGGATCAGCGGCAGGTACACCACGAACTGCAGGCCCAGCTGTGAAAACAACAACTTGGCCGGGATGCGGCCATCGGCGATGTTGCCCAGGATGTCCACCAGCACACCACCGACGCTGACCACCAGCAGCACGATCAGGGTGGCCGAGAAGCTCTGGACGAAATCGCGCAGCAGGTATCGATCGAGCTTCGGCATGGGGGTGGGTTGATTTAAACTCTCGGATTCGTTCGCGGCGGACCCAGCCTATCCGACTGGGGGTAAAGAGTCCGCGATTGTACGGATTTGCCAACGGAATCTGATCAATGGCCCTGGAATTCACCCTGAACCACGACGCCCCGGCCACCGCGGCGTTCGATTGCATCGTCGTCGGCGTGTTCGCCGACAAGCGCCTGTCCCCGGCCGCCCAGGCCCTGGACACGGCCAGCGGCGGACGCCTGACCGCCCTGGCCGAGCGCGGCGACGTCAGCGGCAAGACCGGCGCCACCGCCCTGCTCCACGACCTGCCGGGCGTGAGCGCGCCGCGGGTGCTGGCCGTGGGCCTGGGCGACGCCGCCAAGTTCGGCGTGCCGCAATACCTGAAGGCGGTCGGCGACGCCGCGCGTGCGCTCAAGAGCGGGCCGGTGGCCAGCGCCCTGCTGACCCTGAGCGAACTGGAGGTCAAGGGCCGCGACCGCGCCTGGGCGATCCGCCAGGCGGTGATCGCCAGCGACCACGCCTGCTACCGCTACACCGCCACCCTCGGCAAGAAGAAGCCCGACGACAGCGGCCTCGCCCGCCTGGCCGTGCACGGCGACGACGCCACCGCGCTGGCCCAGGGCGAGGCGATCGCCGCCGGCGTGAAATTCGCCCGCGAACTCGGCAACCTGCCGCCGAACCTGTGCACCCCGGCCTACCTGGCCGAGACCGCGGCCGCCTTCGCCCAGGGCGTGGACGGCGCCGAGGCCGAGATCCTCGACGAGACGCAGATGCAGGAACTGGGCATGGGCTCGCTGCTGGCGGTGGCGCGCGGCTCGGCCAACCGCCCGCGCCTGCTGGTGCTGAAGTGGCATGGCGGCGGCGACGCCCAGCCCTACGTGCTGGTCGGCAAGGGCATCACCTTCGACACCGGCGGCGTCAACCTGAAGACCCAGGGCGGCATCGAGGAGATGAAGTACGACATGTGCGGCGGCGCCAACGTCATCGGCACCTTCGTCGCCGCCGCGACCGCGCGCCTGCCGCTGAACCTGGTGGTGGTGGTGCCGGCGGTGGAGAACGCGATCGACGGCAACGCCTATCGCCCGTCGGACGTGATCACCAGCATGTCCGGCAAGACCATCGAGGTCGGCAACACCGACGCCGAGGGCCGCCTGATCCTGTGCGATGCGCTGACCTACGCCGAACGCTTCAAGCCAGCGGCACTGATCGACGTGGCCACCCTCACCGGCGCCTGCATGGTCGCCCTCGGCCACCAGACCGCCGGCCTGATGAGCAAGCACGACGACCTGGCCGCCGAACTGCTGGCCGCCGGCGAGCACGTGTTCGACCGCGCCTGGCGCCTGCCTCTGTGGGACGAGTACCAGGGCCTGCTGGATTCCAGCTTCGCCGACGTCTACAACATCGGCGGCCGCTGGGCCGGCGCGATCACCGCCGGCTGCTTCCTGTCGCGCTTCACCGAAGGCCAACGCTGGGCGCACCTGGACATCGCCGGCGTCGCCAGCGACGAAGGCAAGCGCGGCATGGCCACCGGCCGCCCGGTGGGGCTGCTGTCGCAGTGGTTGCTCGACCGCGTTGCGGCCGGGAATTGAGAACCGGGAATCGGGAATCGTGAAAAGCGCCCTGTCTGACCCAACCGGAGGCGGCGCACGCGCCGCCACCCGCTGTTCCCATTCCCTATTCCCCATTCCCCACTCCCAGCCCTGATGCGCGCCGACTTCTACCTGATCGCCAAGCCGCGGTTCCTCAACGAACCGCTGCGGCTGGTGTGCGAGCTGGCGCGCAAGGCCAACGACGCCAACCTGTGGACGCTGGTGCTGGCGCGCGACATGGCCCAGGCCGAGGAGCTGGACGAGTTGCTGTGGGCGTTCGATGCCGACGCCTACATCCCGCACCAGATCGCCGACGCCGATGCCGACGAGGAAGAGGCGCAGGTGCTGATCGTCCCGCCCGGCGTCGACGCGCCGCAGCGACCGCTGGTGATCAACCTGCGCGATACGCCCTACCTGGGCGCCTGCGACCGCGTCCTGGAAGTCGTGCCGGCCGACCCATCCGCGCGCGACCCGCTGCGCGAGCGCTGGAAGCAGTACAAGGCCCAGGGCTACGCGGTCAGCAAGCACGATATGTGATGAAGCGGAGAATCGGGAATGGAGAATCGGGAATCGTTTCTCCAAGCGCCGCATTGAGGCGGCCCCTGCTCTGCGCTCCATCGATTCCCCATTCCCGATTCCCGATTCCCAGCCCATGACCACCCTCGCCTCCAGCTACGATCCCACCTCCTTCGAATCGCGCCTGTACGCGCAATGGGAAGCGTCCGGTTACTTCGTGCCGTCCGGGAAAGGCACGCCGTACACCGTGCTGCTGCCGCCACCGAACGTGACCGGCACGCTGCACATGGGCCACGCCTTCCAGCAGACGCTGATGGATGCGCTGGTGCGCTACCACCGCATGCGCGGCTTCGACACGCTGTGGCAGGTCGGCAGCGACCACGCCGGCATCGCCACCGAGATGGTGGTGTCGCGCAACCTGACCCTGGAAGGCAAGGGCGAGACCCGCGATTCGCTGGGCCGCGACGGCTTCATCGCCAAGGTCTGGGAGTGGAAGCAGCATTCCGGCGACACCATTGAGCGGCAGATGCGCCGCCTCGGCACCTCGGCCGACTGGTCGCGCAGCACCTTCACCATGGATCCGCAGCCGTCGGCGGCGGTGATCGAGGCCTTCGTGCGCTGGCACGAACAGGGCCTGATCTACCGCGGCCAGCGCCTGGTCAACTGGGACCCGGTGCTGAAGACCGCGATCTCCGACCTGGAAGTGGAGAACGTCGAGGAAGACGGCTTCCTGTGGTCGATCGCCTACACACTGGACGACGGCGCCAGCTACGAACACGTCGAGCACGACGCCGACGGCAACGAGACCCTGCGCGAGACCCGCGACTACCTGGTGGTCGCCACCACCCGCCCGGAGACCCTGCTCGGCGATACCGCGGTGATGGTGCACCCGGAGGATGCGCGCTACGCGCACCTGATCGGCAAGACGGTGACGCTGCCGCTGACCGGCCGCCGCGTGCCGGTGATCGGCGACGACTACGTCGATCGCGCGTTCGGCACCGGCGTGGTCAAGGTGACGCCGGCGCACGACTTCAACGACTACCAGGTCGGCGTGCGGCATGGGTTGCCGATGATCAACATCCTGACCAAGGACGCAAAGATCATCGGTGCACCAGAGAGCCATGCAGAAATCAGCGCCGAGCTGTCGAAAAACGATCCGTCCGGTAGCGGCGTGCTCATCCCCGATGACCTCTTCAGCCCCGAACGTATTCCAGCCAAGTACCGCGGTCTGGACCGCTTCGACGCACGCAAGGCCGTGCTGGCCGACCTCGAAGACCTCGGCATCCTGGTCGAGACCAAGCCGCACAAGCTGCAGGTGCCGCGCGGCGACCGCACCGGCCAGGTGATCGAGCCGTACCTCACCGACCAGTGGTTCGTGAAGATGGACGCGCTGGCCAAGCGTGGCCTGGAGCTGGTCGAGTCCGGGCAGATCCAGTTCGTGCCGCCGAACTGGATCAACACCTACCGCCACTGGATGGAGAACATCCAGGACTGGTGCATCAGCCGCCAGCTGTGGTGGGGCCATCGCATTCCGGCCTGGTTCGACGACACGGGCAAGTACTACGTCGGCCGCGACGAGGCCGACGCGCGTGCCAAGGCCGGCCTCGGCGCCGACGTCGCCCTGCACCAGGACAGCGACGTGCTGGAAACCTGGTTCTCCTCGCAGCTGTGGCCGTTCTCGACCATGGGCTGGCCGGATCCGCAGGCGATGGCCGAGCGCGGCTTCGACCGCTACCTGCCGTCGAGCGTGCTGGTCACCGGCTTCGACATCATCTTCTTCTGGGTGGCGCGCATGATCATGGCCACCGACAGCTTCACCGGCAAGGTGCCGTTCCGCCACGTCTACATCACCGGCCTGATCCGCGACGGGCAAGGCCAGAAGATGTCCAAGTCCAAGGGCAACGTGCTCGATCCGCTGGACATCATCGACGGCATCGACATCGAGGCCCTGGTCGCCAAGCGCACCACCGGACTGATGAAGCCGCAGGACGCCCCCAAGATCGAGAAGGCCACCCGCAAGGAATTCCCGAACGGCATCATCGCCCACGGCGCCGACGCGCTGCGCTTCACCATCGCCGCGCTGGCCGGCCACGGCCGCGAGATCAAGTTCGACCTGGGCCGCGCCGAGGGCTACAAGAACTTCTGCAACAAGCTGTGGAATGCCAGCCGGTTCGTGCTGATGAACACGCGCCAGGAAGATGTGGACGCAGCGACCATCACGAACGCGTCGCCACGCGCCCAGGTGGCGAACCACGCGGACACCGCTTCGAATGCCGGTTCAGCCTCGCTTGCACCGGCCACCGATGCCGAGAAGTGGATCCTGCTGCGGTTGCAGGCGGTCACGGCCGAGGCGCAGGCGCAGTTCGCCGCGTACCGTTTCGACCTGCTGGCGCAATGCCTGTACGAATTCGCCTGGAACGAGTTCTGCGACTGGTTCCTGGAACTGGCCAAGCCGGCGCTGAGCGGCGACAACGCGGCGGCTGCCGACAGCACCCGCCACACCCTGCTGCACGTGCTGGAAACCCTGCTGCGCCTGCTGCACCCGCTGACCCCGTTCCTCACCGAGGAGCTGTGGCAGCAGGTGGCGCCGCGCCTGGGCATCGCCGCACCGACCATCTCGCTGCAGCCGTACCCGGAGGCGGCGTCGATGGACGTGACCGCCTACACCGGCGCCGCGGCCGACGTGGAATGGCTGAAGGCGATGGTGTCGGCGCTGCGCCGCGTGCGCAGCGAACTGCAGGTGGCGCCGTCGCGGCAGGTGCCGCTGCTGCTGCAGGGTGGCCAGGCAGAAGACCGCGCGCGAATCGAACGTTTCGCCGCGCAGCTGCGCTTCCTGCTCAAGCTGGAGTCCATCCAGTGGCTGGACGACGGCGCGCCGTCGCCGGCCGCGGCCACCGCGATCGTCGGCGAACTGACGCTGCTGGTGCCGCTGGAAGGCCTGGTCGACCTGGATGCCGAACGCCTGCGCCTGGACAAGGAGATCGCCCGTGTCGCGTCCGAGAAGGACAAGAGCGAGGCCAAGCTGGGCAAGTTCACCGACAAGGTGCCGCCCGCGGTAGTCGAGCAGGAACGCCAGCGCCTGGCCGACTGGAGCGCGCAACTCGACGGTCTGCGCGCGCAGCGCGCCAAGCTGTAGCCAGACTGGCGGCACGCGCATGCACTGGCGCGTGCCGCCGCCGTTGCTGGTGTTGATGGGCGCCGCAGGCGCCTGGGTCGCAGCGCGCGCGTGGCCCGCGCTCACCTTGCTGGTGCCGGGCCAACGCGCGCTCGGCGCGGCGCTGATCGTGGCCGGCGTGATCGCCAACGTGGCACCGAAACGGCACTTCCGCCGCGCCGGCACCACGGTGAACCCGCTGCAGCCGCAGCGCGCCAGTGCGCTGGTGCAGTCCGGACTGCATCGGTATTCGCGCAATCCGATGTACGTGGGTCACGCGATGATGCTGCTGGGCTGGCTGTTGTGGCTTGGCCATCCGGCTGCGGTCGTGGCCCTGGCAAGTTACCTGCTGTATGTCGATCGCGTACAGATTCCGAGCGAGGAAGCGGCGTTGCAGGCGCGCTTCGGCGCCACCTATGTCGACTACTGCCGGCGCGTGCGCCGCTGGCTGTAGAACCCGTGTTGCGCGCCAGGCACGATACCCGCGCTCTTCGCGGTTCACGCTGCCGCCCGACCTCCGGGCGGCAGCGCACCGATGCCCTTACAGCTTGCCGGCGCCGGCCTTGGCCTTGACGTCCGCCGCCACCTTGTTCGCCGGCAACAGCGAATAGGTGTACGGCGGGGTCCAGCCGATGTTGTTGTTCCAGGAACAGGTCAGCGCCTGGCCGTTGAGCAGCGAGCCGAAATCGCGGTAGACGCTGCCGCCGTAGTCGGCCGCGATCTTGTCGCAGCTGCTCACGCCGCTGATGTCGAAGACGTTGTTCTCGGAGAAGATCTTCGATTCCTTGCCGACGCCGTGCGCGTAGGAGAACGGATACACCGAATTGCTGGTGCTGCCCACGTGGTAGTTGTTGTACAGGTGCACCTGGCCGAAGCGCACCCGCGGCGCGCGCGCGGAGATGTTCTCGAACAGGGTGTTGTGGATGGTCACCTTGAGCTTGCCGCTGTCGGTGCTGGAGGCGCTGTCGCTGGAGCCGATCAGGTTGTTCTTCTCGTGCGACTTGAACACCGAGTACGACACGGTGACGTAGTTGGCGCCTTTCTTGATGTCCAGCGCGCCGTCGTGGTGCTGCTTGGGGCGGCCGTTGGCGGTGCCGTTCTGGTCGTCGGTGCGGCGGCCGTCGGTGAAGGTCACGTGGTCCACCCACACGTTGCTGGCGCCCTCGATGGTCATGCCGTCGTATTCGGAGTTCCAGTTGCCGGCGCTGCCGTCGTTCGGATCCCACACCGGTTGCGGATCCCATGGATTCTCGATGGTCAGGTTGCGCACGATCACGTCGTTGGCCTTGACGTAGAAGTAGCCCTCGCGGATCTCGGCGTTGCTGCCGACGCCGATCAGCGTGGTCTTGGTGGGCACGTCCAGGCGCGCGCGGCTCTTCATGTCCGCGGTGGTGCTGTACGGCGTGCCTTCGCTGATGTCGATGATGCCGTTGACCTTGATGATGCGGCCGTTGCTGCCGGCACTGGCCTTCAGCGCGGCCTTCAGCTGCGCCGCGGTGCTGACGCTGTAGACGTCGGCCGCGGCGGCCTTGGAACCGCCCTTGGTGCCGCCGTTCTGCGTGGCCCAGCCGGTGCTGGCGACCTCCAGGCTGGCGTCGGCATGGGCGGCGCCGGCCAGGCCGGCCAGGCACAGGGCCAGGCCGAACGTGCGCAGCGGCGAGCGTGGCGATGAAGCGATGAGGGACTGCGTGGTCATCCTGGAAACCTCGTGAGCGTGCGTGATTTGGACGCAGGCGCGCGCGCTCCGCAGCAGCGGAATGCACGGCGACGCCTGCGCGATCGCTGTCCCCTCGGACAACTGCGGGTCATGCCTTCGTGGGAGGCAGGCGCCGAAGAGGCGCGCACTGTAGGCAGCGCGTGGCACGTGTAAAGAGGCGTTGGAGAAACGCGCGATCCAACCGCACAATGTGTGAACCACGTCGCACGAATCGCCTGCGCGCGCCAGGGCGACGCGGCACCATCGCTGCGGGACAACAACGCTGTCCCACCGACAGAAGGCGACATTGCGGAAGCCGCCTGCGACAGCGCAAAAACACCGAAAGCCGCAAACGGCAGGTGGCAGCCGCCGGGCCTCGCCCATCGACACGCAGCACGCAGGTGCGATTGCCACAACGAACACTGCCGGCGCCACCGCCGACCGCCTGCAGCGGCATTGCCAGGATCAGGTTGGGGGACGCATGCGGCGCAGTGCCGCCGCGCCGGGCGGGAGTAGGCCGGTATCACCTACCCCGGCGCTTGCGCCACCGCCTTCCGCATCCAGGCGGCAGCACTCGAACGAAACCGCACGCCGCCCGCGGCGGACGCGCAGGAGCTCAGGACATGCCGTCGAAGAACAGCTCGATCGCCATCACCAGCGCGTCCTCGCGGCCGTTAGCGGCCGGGTAGTAGCGCGGGCGCCGGCCGATCTCGTTGAAGCCTTCGCTGTGGTACAGGGCGATCGCATTGGGATTGGACGGCCGCACTTCCAGAAACACCCGGCGCGCGCCGAGATCGACGCCGTACTTGATCAGCGCGCGCAGCAGCAGCCGGCCGTAGCCGCGCGACTGCCGCTCGGGCGCCACACAGACGTTGAGGATGTGCGCCTCGTCGGCAGCGACGCTGATCACGCCGTAGCCGACGATCGTGCCCTCCTCCACCAGCACCCAGCCCGGGTAACCGGCCTGCAGGCAGTCGCGGAAGATGCCGCGGGTCCAGGGGAACGGATAGGCGCGGCGCTCGATCTCCATCACCGCGTCCAGATCGGCCTCGCGCAAGGCGCGCAGCGTGGCCGTGGGCGCCGATGCCGAGCCCAGCGCACTCATCGCGGCGCCCGCTTGCGCAGCGCGCGCAACTGCGGCCACAGCGCGCGCTTGGCCGCCGCATTGCCGCGCAGTTCGTCCAGCGGCCAGGTCGCCATCAGCGCCTGCGTGGCCGGATCGTTGGGGTTGAGTCCGGAGGCGCGCAGCAGGGCGATCTGCAGACGGTCGGGCAGGCGCAGCCCGACCCGGCGCGCCCCTGCCGCGGGCGCCGCACGCACGGAATCCGGCTGCACCGCCGGTGCCGGGGGCGCGGATGCCCGCCGCCGCTCCGGTGCGTCGCCGGCCGGCATGTCGGCGGCATGGCCGCCACGCGGCGCCGCCGATGCCGATGGCGCGCGCTGCACCGGCGTCGCCGGCTCGGTCGCCGGCGACGGGACGGGCTCGGGCTCGACCACGGCCGCGGCATCCACATACACGGTGTGACCCAGCGCCTGCAGCCAGCCGACCTGTTCGGCCGACCACAACGGCGCATGCATGGACGCGGGCTCGCTCATGCCGCGTCCGGCACCTTGCGCCAACGCCGCCACAGCCACAGGCACGGCCCGGACAGCGCGTACAGCACGCCGATCGCCAGCAGCGCCCGGGCCAGGTCGATGACCAGCACTGCCAGCACGATCGGCGCCAGCACCAGCATCAGGAACGGCACGCGGTCGGTGCGCGGGCCCTTCTCGCCACTGCCCTTGAAGCTCCAGAAGCGGATGCGGCTGACCATCAGCAGCGCCGCGGTCACGGTCAGGCCCAGCGCCACGTAGCGCAGCTGTTCGCCGTCCCAGCCCAGCGAGCCGTCGGCGAAGGACCACACGAAGGCCATCATCAGCCCGGCCGCGGCCGGGCTGGCCAGGCCCACGAACCAGCGCTTGTCGACCGTGCCGACCTGGGTGTTGAAGCGGGCCAGGCGCAGCGCGGCGCAGGCCGCGTACAGGAACGCCGCCGACCAGCCGACCCGGCCGAGCATGCCGCCATCGAACTTCAGCGCCGACAACGACCAGTGGTACATCACCAGCGCCGGCGCCATGCCGAAGCTGACCAGGTCGGCCAGCGAGTCGTACTGCACGCCGAATTCGCTGCTGGTGCCGGTCAGCCGCGCCACGCGCCCGTCCAGCCCGTCCATCACCGCGGCCACGAACACCGCCACGCTGGCGTGCACGAACTGGCCGTTGGCGGCGGCGATGATGGCGTAGAAACCGGAGAACAGGCCGGCGGTGGTGAACAGGTTCGGCAGCAGGTAGATGGTGCGCGAACGGGGGGGCGGTCGGGATGGGTCCATCCCGCCAGTCTAATCGACTTGCCAGGCCCGTCGGCGGGTGCTGCAATCGGCGCTCCCGCCGCGCCCTGGAGACCGAGATGCGCGCCCTGCCCCGGTTTTGCTGCCTGCCCCTGCTCGCCGTCAGCGGCATGCTCGGCGCCACCACCCTGTACCAATGGAAGGACGCGCAGGGCGTCACCCACTATGCCGAGACCCCGCCCCCCGGCGGCAAGTACCAGGTGCGCAAGGTGGACACCCGTGGCGATGCCCCGACCGAGACGCCCGAGGCGGCCCCGGCCGAGAACGCCAGGTGCCTGACCGCGCGCAAGAACCTGGACATCCTCGACAAGCCCGGCAAGATCACCACCGACAGCGATGGCGACGGCAAGCCGGACGGGGAACTGGACGAATCCCAGCGCGGCGCGCAGAAGGCCCTGGCCGAGGCCGCGATCAAGGCCTACTGCACCCCGGCCGCCGTACCCGCCAAGTAAGCCGAACGCGCCCCGAACGCACGCGGCCGGCCGCGGGCGATGCCCGCAGCGCCGGCAATGACTGGCAAAATGGGCGACCCGCCGTCTGCGAAGCCCCTCGATGCGCCTTTCCCAGTTCCACCTGCACACCACCAAGGAAACCCCGGCCGACGCCGAACTGGTCAGCCACCAGTTGATGCTGCGCGCGGGCATGATCCGCAAGCTCGCCTCCGGCCTGTATACCTGGTCGCCGCTGGGCCTGCGCGTGCTGCGCAAGGTGGAAGCGGTGGTGCGCGAGGAAATGAACCGCGCCGGCGCGGTGGAAGTGCTGTTCCCGACCATCCAGCCGCGCGAGCTGTGGGATGCCACCGGGCGCTGGAGCAAGTTCGGCGGGCTGATGCTGCGCATGCAGGACCGCAAGGAACAGGACTATTGCTACAGCCCGACCGCCGAAGAGGCCGCCGCCGACTTCGCGCGGCAGGAGCTGAGCAGCTACAAGCAGTTGCCGGTCAACTTCTACCAGATCCAGACCAAGTTCCGCGACGAGATCCGCCCGCGCTTCGGGGTGATGCGCGCGCGCGAGTTCCTGATGAAGGACGCCTACTCGTTCCACATCAGCGACGAGGACCTGGCGCGCGAGTACGAGAACATGAAGGCGGCCTACACCCGCATCTTCACCCGCCTGGGACTGCAGTTCCGCGCGGTGCAGGCCGATTCCGGCGACATCGGCGGCGACGCCTCGCAGGAATTCCACGTGCTGGCCGCCTCCGGCGAGGATTCGCTGGCGTTCTCCACCGGCTCGGACTACGCGGCCAACGTCGAAGCCGCCGTCGCCGCGGCCCCGGCCCCGCGCCCGGCTGCCGGCGAGGAGCTGCGCAAGGTCGCCACGCCCACCCAGAAGACCTGCGAGGCGGTGGCCGAGCTGCTCGGCCTGCCGCTGCAGCGCACGGTCAAGTCGGTGGCGGTGATGGCCGGCGAGACCTTCGTGCTGGCGCTGGTGCGCGGCGATCACACGGTCAACGAGATCAAGCTGGGCAAGGTCGCCGGCCTGGCCGGCTACCGCATGGCCAGCGAGGCCGAGATCCTCGCGCACCTGGGCAGCGAGCCGGGCTTCCTCGGCCCGCTGGGTCCGCGCCAGCCGATCCGCGTGGTCGCCGACCGCGACGTGGCGGCGCTGGCCGACTTCGTCGTCGGCGCCAACGAACGCGGCTTCCACCTGGCCGGGGTCAACTGGGGCCGCGACCTGCCGGAACCGGACGCCGTCGCCGACCTGCGCAACGTGGTCGAGGGCGAGCGCGCCCACGACGGCGGCGAGATCCGCCTGGCCCGCGGTATCGAGGTCGGCCATGTGTTCCAGCTCGGCCGCCAGTACGCGCAGGCGCTGGACGCCACCGTGGTGGACGAGAACGGCAAGACCGTGACGCTGGCGATGGGCTGCTACGGCATCGGCATTTCCCGCATCGTCGCTGCGGCGATCGAGCAGAACCACGACGACGCCGGCATCCGCTGGCCGCAGCCGATGGCGCCGTGGACGGTGGCGGTGTGCGTGATCAATCCCAAGCGCGACCCGGCGGTCGACGCCGCCGGCGAGGCATTGCTGTCGGAGCTGCAGCAAACCGGGCTGGATGCGGTGCTGGACGACCGCGGCCTGCGCCCCGGCGCGATGTTCGCCGATATCGAATTGATCGGCGTTCCGCACCGGGTGGTGGTCTCGGAGCGGGGCCTGGCCGCCGGCACCTTCGAATATCGCGCGCGCAGCGGCGGCGATGCCGAACACCTGGATCGAACCGCCTTGCTGGCACGCCTGCAGGCGTGACGAAAGGGGCCGGGAGGATATCCCGGCCCTTTTTCTTTACGCCGCCGTCACGCCTTATGAGGGAAACCAGAGCGGTCTGTTTTCAATTGATTACGGCCGCCAGGGATCCATAAGGACATATTCCCACGGCATTGCGACCGAAAATACCCGCCGCGAATTAAGCAGGGTATTTGTCAATCCGATAAAGCATCATTATGATCCTGCGCTAGCCAGGGAATGGCGGAAGCCACCACCCATTTTCCGGAGTAAAGATGACCATCGATCTCAGTGGCCTGTCGGCCAAGCAGTTGGGCGCCCTCATCAAGACCGCCAAGAAGCAGCAGTCCATCGTCGCCAAGCGCACCCCCATCGCCAAGGTCCGCACCCAGCTGGCGCGCCTGGCCAAGAGCCACGGCTACAGCATCGAGGAAGTCTTCGGCGGCGCCCCCGCCGCGCGCGGCCGCAAGGCCGGCAAGCCGGGTCCGAAGCCGGGCCGCAAACTGGGCAAGGTTCCGCCGAAATACCGCAACCCCGCCAATGCCGCCGAAACCTGGACCGGCCGCGGCAAGCAGCCGCGCTGGCTGGCCGATCTGGTCGCCAAGGGCAAGAAGGTCGACGATTTCCTGATCGCCGGCGGCGCCGCCAAATCCGCCGCGCCGGCCAAGAAGACCGCCAAGAAGGCGGTCAAGCGCGTCGCCAAGAAGGCCAGCAAGAGCGCTGCGCCGAAGGCCTGATCCGCCACCGCAACCGCAGTCGAAACGCCGGCGCATGCCGGCGTTTTTTATTGCCGCATTCAAAGATTCTTGCGCGCCGGCACCAACAGATTGCCGAACAGCAGGCCGGCGACCAGCGCCATCACGATATTGGTCACCGTCAGCAGCGCCGATTGCCCGCCGAGCACGTCCTGCTGCTGGACCAGGGTCAACAGCCCGCGCAAGCTGGCACTCCCGGGCACCAGCATGATGATGCCCGGCAACCGGACCAGCGCACCCGGCCGGTGCACGATGCGTCCGAACAGATTGCCGGCCGCGGTCAATACCATCGCCGACAGGAAGATGCCGACCGGGCTGCCCCAGGCGTCGCCGGCGAAACGCGCGATCGCGTAGCCGGCCACCGATGCCGCCATCACGAACGGATAATCGCGCAGGCTGGCCTTGAACAGCAGTGCGAACGCGTAGGCGGCCACCAGCAGCGAGGCCCATTCCACCCAGCCGTGCTGCGGCCGCGACGCCCGCACCATCGGCTCCAGGCCGAGCAGTTGCGCCAGGGTCACCGCGATCACCGCGCCGACGGTCAGCTTGACGATGGTGGTGACCGCGCCGGCGAAGCGCGCCGTGCCCGAGACCCAGTGCTGGCTGGTGAGTTCGTTGACCGCATTGGTCAGCGCCATACCCGGCAGCAGCACCACCAGCGAGGCGATGATCACCGTATTGAGATTCAGCGGCGCCACGAAACTGGCCACCAGGGTCGCGACGAAACCGGCCAGCAACGCCGCCAGCGCGTCGTTGGCTTCTTTGGTGGCCGGGCGTTTGTCGGTGAGCTGGGTGAGCACGCCGATCAGCAGGCCGATGGCGGTGGCGGTGGCGATGTCCAGCCACGGCAGGCGCCACAACCCGGCCACGCCGGCCGCGGCCAGGCCGAAGCCGAGCACCTGCATCGCCATCCAGCGCCGCCCCGGCGGCTGGTCCAGCTGGCGCAGCGCGGTGTGGCCCTGGGCCACGCTCATGCGCCCGCTGGCCACGTCGTCGGCGATGCGGTCGGCGACGCTGAGCTTGTGCAGGTCGTTGTCGCCCGGCGCCAGCCGCACCACGCGGGTGATGTCGCTGGAGCCGATCGCCTTGGTCGGGTCGCTGAAGCTGAGGATCAGCCCGGTCGGGTTGGACCAGGGTTCGCAGTCCAGGTCCAACTGCTGCGCCAGCGCCACCACCGCCGCCTCCAGCCGCTGCGCGGTGGTGCCGTAGGTGTGCAGTCGCCCGGCGATGTCGGAGACGAAGGCGATGCGCTGCGCGTAGGTCGCGTTGGCGGAGGGACTGACGGTGGGAGCGGCGGGCATGTCGGCTAGTATGGCGCGAACGCCGCGCCCGGCCACCCCGTCGCGATCACCACATCTGCAACACGGGCGAAACAGGTATGCTCGCGCACCGGACGCCCCCATGATCGAACCGCAACCGCCCAAACTCAGCCAGGACGACCGAGACCCCTCGCGGGTGCGGCTGACCGGCAGTTGGACCCTGGCCACGGCCCTGGCCTCCTCGGAAGTGCTGCGCGGGATGCCGGCCGGCACCACCGGCATCGACGCCAGCGGCATCGGCCAGCTGGATTCGGCCGGGGTGCTGCAACTGATGCGCTACGCCACCCGCAACGGCATCGCCCACGAGGCGCTGGATTTCCGCCAGGACCACCGCGCCCTGGTCTCGACCATCGAGGACGTCGCCGACGACCGCCCCAAGCGCAAGCGCGACTATGGCTTCGCCGCGGCGCTGGAACGCCTGGGCTACGCGGTGCACCGCAACGGCAAGGAAATCGTCGCCCTGGTCGGTTTCCTGGGCGAGACCCTGGTCAAGCTGCTGCGGCTGCTGCACGCGCCGCGCCGATTCCGCCTGACCGCCACCGTGCACCACATGGAGCAGGTCGGCCTGGACGCGGTGCCGCTGGTGGCGCTGCTGTCCTACCTGGTCGGCGCGGTGATCGCCTTCCTCGGCTCCACGATCCTGCGCGACTTCGGCGCCGAGATCTACGTGGTGGAACTGGTCAGCATCGCCTTCCTGCGCGAGTTCGCGGTGCTGCTGACCGCGATCGTGCTGGCCGGGCGCACGGCCAGCGCGTTCACCGCGCAGATCGGCGCGATGAAGGCGCGCGAAGAGGTCGACGCGATCCAGACCCTGGGCCTGGACCCGATGGATCTGCTGGTGATCCCGCGGCTGGTGGCGCTGCTGCTGATGCTGCCGCTGCTGACCTTCGTGGCGATGATCGCCGGCCTGGCTGGCGGCGTCACCGTCGGCGCCTTCGACCTGGGCATCCCGCCGCAGATGTACCTGGCGCGCATGCACGACACCATCCAGATCCGGCACATGCTGGTCGGCCTGTCCAAGGCGCCGATCTTCGCCATCGTGATCGGCCTGATCGGCTGCCTGGAGGGACTGCGCGTGGAAGGCACCGCGCAGTCCGTCGGCGAGCGCACCACCTCCAGCGTGGTGCAGACGATCTCGCTGGTGATCATCATCGACGCGATCGCCGCGCTGTGGTTCATGAACATGGGGTGGTGACGTGAAGCCGGGAATCGGGAGTGGGGAATCGGGAATGGGAAAAGCTGGCGGCGTCCGCGACGCTGGCCAGGAGTGCACGCTTTGACCATTCCCGATTCCCCACTCCCGAATCCCGAGCAAGACCTCGCCATCTCCGTGCGCGGCCTGGTCAATCGCTTCGGCAGCCAGACCGTGCACGAGGAGCTGGACCTGGACGTGCGCCGCGGCGAGATCCTCGGCGTGGTCGGCGGATCGGGCACCGGCAAGTCGGTGCTGATGCGCACCATCCTCGGCCTGCGCGAGCCCGATGCCGGCAAGATCCAGGTGCTCGGCGTGGATACCGATTCCGGCCGCCGCGCCGATCGCCTGCACGTGGAGCGCAACACCGGCGTGCTGTTCCAGGACGGCGCGCTGTTCTCCTCGCTGACCGTCGGCGAGAACGTGCAGGTGCCGCTGAAGGAGCATTTCGGCGAACTGCCCGACAGCTGGCACTACGAGCTGGCGCTGCTGAAGGTGAAGCTGGCCGGCCTGCCCGCCGACGCGCTGAACAAGCTGCCCTCGCAGCTGTCCGGCGGCATGCGCAAGCGCGCCGGGCTGGCGCGCGCGCTGGCGCTGGATCCGCCCCTGTTGTTCCTGGACGAACCCACCGCCGGGCTGGACCCGATCGGCGCGGCCGCCTTCGACCGGCTGATCCGCACCCTGCAGGAAGCGCTGGGCCTGACCGTGTTCCTCATCACCCACGATCTGGACACCTTGTACGCTATCTGCGACCGCGTGGCGGTGCTGGCCGACCGCAAGGTCATCGCCAACGCGCCGCTGGCCGAGATCGAGCAAGTGGACCATCCGTGGATCCAAGAGTATTTCCACGGCCCGCGCGCCCGCGCCGCGCGCGATGCCAAGACCGCCTGGACCGAGACCCCCTGAGCCCATGGAAACCAAAGCCAATTACGTGCTGATCGGCGCCTTCACCATCGTGGTGGGGATCGCGCTACTGCTGTTCGGACTCTGGGCCGCCAAATACTCCTCCGACCGCACCTGGCAGGAATACCGCGTGGTGTTCCGCGAGGCGGTGACCGGCCTGTCGGTGGGCAGCCCGGTGCAGTACAACGGCATCGCGGTGGGCTCGATCACCGAGCTGACCCTGGCGCCGAACGATCCGCGCCAGGTGGTGGCGCGGATCCGGGTCAACTCGACCACGCCGATCAAGAGCGACACCCGCGCCAAGCTGGGCATCACCAGCCTGACCGGCCCGTCGATCATCCAGCTCTCCGGCGGCACCCCGGAAGCGCCGTCGCTGACCTCGATCGACAACAGCGATGCGCCGATCATCCAGACCACGCCCTCGGCGCTGCAGAACATCACCGACACCGCCAACCGCATCGTCGAGCGCCTGGACGAGGTGCTCAGCGACCGCAACGTCGCCAGCATCACCGCCACCCTGCACAACCTGGAAACCATCAGCGGCGGCCTGGCCGACCGCGACCAGGGCATGCAGTCGCTGATCGTCAGCGCGCGCGATGCGGCGCGCAACCTCGACACCACGCTCAAGACCACCAACGGCACCATCCAGCGCCTGGACCAGAACCTGGTGCAGCAGTTGCCGCCGATCCTGGACAAGCTGGAGGACACGCTGAGCAAGCTGGATTCGGCCGCGGGCAATGCCGACAAGATCCTTGGCGAGAACCGCTCGGCGATCAACAGCTTCGCCAACGACGGCCTCGGCCAGCTCGGCCCGACCCTGACCGAACTGCGTGGCCTGATCCGCGACCTGCGCCGGGTCAGCGACCGCCTGGACAACAACCCCGCGCGCTACCTGCTCGGCCGCGACGCCCCGAAGGAGTTCAAACCCAAATGAAGCCGATGCGCGCCTTCCTCCTGCTCGCCGTGCCGGCCCTGCTGCTGGCCGGCTGTTCGCTGCCCGGCGGCAACAAGGAGCCGGTGACGATCTACGCGCCGGACGTGCGGGTCACCGCCGACCCGGCCTGGCCGCAGGTGAGCTGGCAACTGGCGCTGACCAAGCCCAGCGCCGCGCGCGTGGTCGACAGTTCGCGCATCGCGGTGCGGCCGACGCCCGACGAACTGCAGGTATATGGCGGCGTCAGCTGGGCGCAACCGGCCACCGACATGCTCGAGGACATGCTGCTGCGCGCGTTCGAGGATTCCGGGCGCATTCCCGGCGTGGCCCGGCTCGGCACCGGCATCCGCGCCGACTACAAGCTGCTGCTGGACCTGCGCCGTTTCGAATCGGACTACGCCGGGCGCACGGTGCCGTCGGCGACCATCGAGCTCAACGCCAAGCTGCTGTACAGCGCCGACCAGCGCGTGGTCGCCTCGCGCACCTTCCTGGTGACCCAGCCCGCCGCCGGCACCGCCGAATCGCAGGTGGTCGACGCCTTCGGCCAGGCCATGTCGCAACTCGGCCACGACGTGGTCGGCTGGACCCTGCAGCAGGGCCAGGCCGATGCCGCCACCGCGCTGGCCCCCAGCGTGCCGCCGCCGGCCAGCCAGAAGCCGCCGCGGCGCTGATTGGCTCCCCTCTCCCACCGGGAGAGGGGTCGGGGGTGAGGGTGCGACGGCCGCGGAGCCGTCTTCTCCAGACACCTCCCTAGCCACCCAACCCTCATCCGCCCCTTCGGGACACCTTCTCCCAAAGGGAGAAGGGATCGAGGCTTCGCTCCCCTCTCCCACCGGGAGAGGGGTCGGGGGTGAGGGTGCGACGACCGCGGAGCCGTCTTCTCCAGACACCTCCCTGGCAACCCGACCCTCATCCGCCCCTTCGGGGCACCTTCTCCCAAAGGGAGAAGGATCACGGCTTCGCTCCCCTCTCCCACTGGGAGAGGGGTCGGGGGTGAGGGTGCGGCGGCCGCAGAGCCGTCTTCCCCAGACACGTCCCCAGCCATCCGACCCTCATCCGCCCCTTCGGGGCACCTTCTCCCAAAGGGAGAAGGGATCACTGCTTCGCTCCACTCTCCCACCGAGAGAGGGGCTGGGGGTGAGGGTGCGGCGGCCAGGGAGCCATCTCCTCCAGACGCTTCCCTGACAACCCGACCCTCATCCGCCCCTTCGGGGCACCTTCCCCCAAAAAGGGGGCCGTGGTCCCGGCGGGAGAAGGGAGGCGCCATCACGCGATCCTGCGAAACGTCAGATTGATCCGCTCCCCCACCGGCTTGGCCGTGCGCGGCAGCGCATGCCTGTACAGGCGCTGGGTGTCGCCTGCCATCAGCAGCAGCCCGCCGGAGGTCAGTTCCAGCGCCTGGCGCAGTGCCGGCTGCTGACGATGGCGCAGCACGAAGCGACGCGTCGCCCCCAGGCTCAGCGAGGCGATCACCGGCGTCGGGCCGAGTTCGCGCTCGTCGTCGCTGTGCCAGCCCATGGCGTCGCGGCCGTCGCGGTAGCGGTTGGCGAGCACGCTGTTGAACGCCACCCCGGTCTCGGCCGCCAAGCGCGCGCGCAGCGGCAGCAGCGCCGCTGGCCACGGATGCGGCGCGAAGAGGGTGCCGGAATAACGGTAGCTGGCGTCGGCGTCGCCGATCCAGCAGCTCAGCCGCGGCGAATCGACCAGCTTGCCGAACAGGCGGATGCTGTGCACCTCCCACGTCACGTCCTGCAGCAACTGCGCGCACAGTGCCGCCGCCACGGCCGGGTCCAGCCACTCGGGATACCAGCGCAGATCGGCGCCGGGCAGGTCCAGTTCCATCGCGCCACGCTAGCATGTCGGCGACCACCATACGCCGGCGTGCGGAATTTGCCCCTTCACGCGCAAACCCTGAAAATGCGGGCAGCCAGAACGAGCCAACGGGAGCGGAGCAGATGACGGGAACCGAGGGCGGCGCCAACGCGCCGCAGCCAGTGGAGCGCGACGTCATGGAATACGACGTCGTCACCGTCGGCGCAGGCCCGGCCGGGTTGGCGTTCGCGATCCGGCTCAAGCAGCTCAACCCCGACCTCTCGGTCTGCGTGATCGAGAAGGCCAGCACCATCGGCGCGCATATCCTGTCCGGCGCGGTGATCGAACCGGCGCCGCTGGACGCGCTGCTGCCGGGCTGGCGCGACAACCCGCCGCCGATCTGCGTGCCGGCGGCCGAGGACGAGTTCTGGTACCTGAGCAAGGACGGCGGGCACAAGTTCCCGATGGTGCCGCCGGGCATGCGCAACCACGGCAACTTCATCGTCAGCCTCGGCGCGATGTGCGCCTGGCTGGCGCCGCAGGCCGAGGCGCTGGGCGTGGAGATCTACCCGGGCTTCGCTGCTGCCGAGACCCTGCACGCCGAGGACGGCACGGTGCTGGGCGTGCGCATCGGCGACATGGGCGTGGCCAAGGACGGATCGCACAAGCCCGGCTACACCGCCGGCATCGACATCCGCGCAAAGGTCACGGTGCTGGCCGAAGGCGCGCGCGGACACCTGACCAAGCGCCTGATCGCGCGCTTCGCACTCGACGCCGGCCACGATCCGCAAGCCTTCTCGATCGGCATCAAGGAGCTGTGGCAACTGCCCGAAGGCCGCGTCAGCCCCGGCAAGATCGTGCACACCCTGGGCTGGCCGGCCGACAGCAAGACCTATGGCGGCAGCTTCCTGTATCACTTGGAGAACAACCAGGTGGCGCTGGGCTACGTCAGCGGCCTGGACTACCACGACCCCGAATACCGCCCGTGGGAAGCCTTCCAGCAGTGGAAGAACCACCCGATGATGAAGTCGCTGCTGGAAGGCGGCACCATCCTCTCGGCCGGCGCGCGCGCCATCGCCAGCGGCGGCTGGCAGTCGCTGCCGAAGGTGGAGATGCCCGGCGCGCTGCTGATCGGCGACACCGCCGGCCTGCTCAACGTGCCCAAGATCAAGGGCACCCACCAGGCGATCCGCAGCGGCATGCTCGCCGCCGAACACCTCGCCGCCGGCGCCGCGCTCGACCCGGCCGGCTTCGACGCGCGCCTGCGCAACTCCGAAGTGATGGCCGAGCTCCGTCAGGTACGCAACATCAAGCCCGGCTTCAAGAAGGGGCTGTGGTTCGGCCTGCTCAACGGCGCCTGGGAAACCCTGGTCAAGGGCGCCTCGCCTTGGACGCTGAAGGTCGGCGCCGACTGGAAGAGCCTGGACCGGCTGGGCGAGCACGAGCAACCCAAGCGCGACTACGTGCAGCGCGAGCTGGCCCCGCGCGACCGCCTGCAGGGCGTGTACTTCGCCGCCACCGAGCACGACGAGGACCAGCCGGTGCACCTGCACGTGCTCGATCCGCAGATCTGCGTGACCCGCTGCACCGAGGAATACGGCAATCCCTGCACGCGCTTCTGCCCGGCGGCGGTGTACGAGATCGTCGACGACGCGGCCGGCAAGCGCCTGCAGATCAACGCCGCCAACTGCGTGCACTGCAAGACCTGCGACATCAAGGATCCCTACGCGATCATCGACTGGGTGACGCCGGAAGGTGGCTCCGGGCCGAACTACCAGAACCTGTGAGCGGTCACCGGATGAGCGACTCCGTGCCGGCACGCCTGCGGGCGGGCATGTACCGCGTGTTGCGTATCGCCTTTCGTGCGATGCCAATCTCCGAAGGACTCCGCGACCGATGGCGCAACTGGTTTCTCGATAGATACGCGAACTGGGTGCCGGAGGCGCCCAGAGGGCGCGTCGCGAGCGTCGGGAGCATGGCCCTGCGCCCTCTGCATCGCGCCGACGAGGCGGCGATCGGTCATGTGCCTTACCAGAAGGGCGTGCTGCCGTCGCCGCTGCCGGCGACCCTGGTCGCGTTCTATCTCCCGCAGTTCCATGCGATTCCGGAGAACGATGCATGGTGGGGCAAGGGCTTCACCGAGTGGCGCAACGTCAGCCGCGCCCTGCCGCAGTTCTATGGACACATGCAGCCACGGATCCCGGCTGATCTTGGGTTCTACAATCTGCGCGACCGCGAGGTGATGCGGCAGCAGGCGCAACTCGCCTCCGAGTACGGGATCGGCGCCTTCTGTTTCTATTTTTATTGGTTCGCAGGAACGACCCTGCTCGAGGACCCCATCCGCAACTGGCGCGATGACACCACCATTTCCCTGCCCTACTGCCTGTGCTGGGCCAACGAGAACTGGGCGCGCCGATGGGACGGCCGCAATACCGACATCCTGATCGAGCAGCAACACAGCGACGCAGACGATCTGGCCTTCATCGCGCACTTGGCCACCTATCTCGCCGACCCTCGCTACTTGCGCATCGACGGCAAGCCGCTGGTGCTGGTCTATCGTCCGAATCTGATGCCGGATCCTAAGGCCACGGCGTCGCGCTGGCGCGCGTGGTGCGCAGCCAACGGGATCGGCGAGATCCATCTTGCGTACGTCCAGGGGTTCGAGCGTCCCGATCCGCGCGACATCGGCTTTGATGCTGCCGTGGAGTTTCCGCCCAATATGAGTGCGCCGCCCTCGGTGGCTGGCGCACAGTTGTTGATCAATCCGGATTTTGCCGGGGAGGTGCTGGACTGGCGCGTCCTGGCGACCGAGATGGCAGCCAGGCCGTTGCAGGACTATCCGCTCTATCCCTGCGTCAATCCCGGCTGGGATAACGAGCCCCGCCGCTCCGGCAAGGGCCGCGTGTATCTCCATGCCTCCCCGCGCGGCTACGGGACATGGCTGTCGCAAACTATCCATGACCGGCTTGCGGCTGCTCCGGCTGCGCAGCGCATGGTGTTCGTCAATGCCTGGAACGAATGGGCCGAAGGTGCCGTCCTGGAACCGGATGCGCGCCTGGGCCACGCATGGTTGGAAGCGACTCGCCGCGCATTGCAACCAAAGCGCCCCGCAAACGAACGCCCGCACGTCGTCATCCATGCCTGGTATGTCGATGTTCTGGAAGAATTGCTGGCGCAGCTGCGCGAGGCGGCGTTCGACCACCAGCTCATCGTGACGACGACGGAACGCAACCTCGCCGGTGTCAACCTCGCGCTGAAACAACAGGGGATGGAGGCCGAGGTCGTGGTCCACGACAACCATGGCCGCGACATCCTGCCGTTCCTGCGGATCGCCGATCGCCTGCTCGATGCCGGCGTATCAGTGGTGCTGAAGCTGCACACCAAACGCTCGGTGCATCGCCAGGACGGTGATCAATGGCGGCGCGAAATGGTGGGCAGCCTCCTCGACCGCGACCGGGTCAAGGCGATCGTGGAGGCCTTCCAGCAGCGTCCGGATCTCGGCCTGGTGGCCCCGGAAGGGCATCTCCAGCCCCTGAGCTTCTACTGGGGCGCAAACGAGCAGGCCGTGCGCGCCCTGGCCACGCGCATGGGTCTGGCGCAACCGGACATCGAGACTGCGGTCTTTGCAGGCGGCAGCATGTTCTGGGTGCGCCTGCAGGCGATTCAGCCCATTTTGGACTGCCACCTGCAGGCCGGCGAATTCGAGAAAGAGGCGGGACAGGTCGATGGCACCTTGGCGCATGCCATCGAGCGCCTGTTCAGCCTCTGCACAGTGGATCGGGGCTTTGCGCTGACCAGTGCCGCCTCCCTCGTGGGGGCCGAGCACGCGCCTGCCGGCCCCTACAAGTACGCACGCAGAGGCTAGATCACCCGGCCCGGATCGAAAACGGCACGCCGGTCTTGGCGGCCAGTTCCGCCTCGTCCACGCCCTCGGCGGTCTCGACCAGGATCAGGCCGCTGTCGGTGACGTCGAACACCGCCAGGTCGGTGATGATGCGGTCGACCACGCCGACGCCGGTCAGCGGCAGGTCGCAGGCCGGCAGGATCTTGTGGCTGCCGTCCTTGGCCACGTGTTCCATCAGCACGACCACGCGCTTGACCCCGGCCACCAGGTCCATCGCGCCGCCCATGCCCTTGACCATCTTGCCGGGCACCATCCAGTTGGCCAGATCGCCCTTCTCGCTCACCTGCATCGCGCCGAGGATGGCCAGGTCGATATGACCACCACGGATCATCGCGAAGGAGTCGTGGCTGCCGAAGTAGCTGGCGCCGGCACGGGCGGTGACGGTCTGCTTGCCGGCGTTGATCAGGTCGGCGTCGACTTCGTCCTCGGTCGGGAACGGGCCGATGCCGAGCAGGCCGTTCTCCGATTGCAGCCACACGTCCACGCCCTCGGGGATGTGGTTGGCGACCAGGGTCGGCAGGCCGATGCCCAGGTTCACGTAGGCGCCGTCGGTGAGTTCGCAGGCGGCGCGCTGCGCCATGTCGTCGCGGGTCCAGGCCATGTCAGGCGTCCTTCTGGCGCAGGGTGCGCTGTTCGATGCGTTTTTCGGGGTGCGGGTTGTGCACGATGCGGTCGACGTAGATGCCGGGCAGGTGCACCTGGTCCGGATCCAGGCTGCCGGTCTCCACCACCTGCTCGACCTCGGCGATGCAGAGCTTGCCGGCCATCGCGCAGGCCGGGTTGAAGTTGCGCGCGGTCTTGCGGAACACCAGGTTGCCGGCGGCATCGGCCTTCCATGCCTTGACCAGGGCCACGTCGGCGCGCAACGCGGTCTCCAGCACGTAGTGCTTGCCGTCGAACTCGCGGGTCTCCTTGCCCTCGGCCACCACCGTGCCGTAGCCGGTGGCGGTGAAGAACGCGGGGATGCCGGCACCGCCGGCGCGCAGGCGTTCGGCCAGGGTGCCCTGCGGATTGAATTCCAGCTCCAGTTCGCCGGCCAGGTACTGACGTTCGAACTCCTTGTTCTCGCCGACGTAGGACGAAATCATCTTGCGGATCTGCCGCGTCGCCAGCAGCTGGCCCAGGCCGAAGCCATCGACGCCGGCGTTGTTGGAGATCACCGTGAGACCGTTGACGCCGCTGTCGCGCAAGGCCGCGATCAAGGCCTCGGGAATGCCGCACAGGCCGAACCCGCCGACCGCCAGGGTCTGTCCGTCCGCCACCACATCGGCCAGCGCCGTGGCCGCATCGGGGAAAAGCTTGCCGCGCCGCCCGCCCGCAGGGGTAGAGGTGTCGCCCATTCGCCAGCTCCGCATTGGAATGTAGACAGCTAGTTTAGCCGCTCGGGGACTGCGACCCCCGCCGCACCGCCGCAACGACCGATTAAGCGCCGTAACGTTACACTCCAGTTTCCCCCAACTAGGACCCTCTTCCATGTCGCTTCCCGCATTCAAGGCCTACGACATCCGCGGTCGCGTACCCGACGAACTGAACGAGGACTTGGCCCGCCGCATCGGCGTGGCGCTGGCGGGGCAATTGGGCAGCGGGCCGGTCGTCGTGGGCCACGACGTCCGCCTGGCCAGCCAGGGGCTGCAGGACGCGCTGTCGGCCGGCCTGCGCGCCAGCGGCCGCGAGGTCATCGACATCGGCCTGTGCGGCACCGAGGAAGTGTATTTCCAGACCGACCACCTGCAGGCGGCCGGCGGCGTGATGGTCACCGCCAGCCACAACCCGATGGACTACAACGGCATGAAGCTGGTGCGCGAGAACGCGCGCCCGATCAGCTCCGACACCGGCCTGTTCGCCATCCGCGACACCGTCGCCGCCGACACCGCGCCGGCCGTCGCGCCGACCGCTGCCGAGCACCACCGTCCGGACAAGAGCGCCTACATCGAACACCTGCTCAGCTATGTCGACCGCGCCACGCTCAAGCCGCTGAAGCTGGTGGTCAATGCCGGCAACGGCGGCGCCGGCGCCATCGTCGACCTGCTCGCACCACACCTGCCGTTCGAGTTCGTGCGCGTCTTCCACGAGCCGGACGGGCACTTCCCCAACGGCATTCCCAACCCGCTGCTGCCGGAGAACCGCGCCGCCACCGCCAATGCGGTCAAGCAGCACGGCGCCGACTTCGGCATCGCCTGGGACGGCGACTTCGACCGCTGCTTCTTCTTCGACGCCGACGGCCGCTTCATCGAGGGCTACTACCTGGTGGGCCTGCTGGCGCAGGCGATCCTGGCCAAGCAGCCGGGCGGCAAGGTCGTGCACGACCCGCGCCTGACCTGGAACACCATCGAACAGGTCGAAGAAGCCGGCGGCATCCCGGTGCTGTGCAAGAGCGGCCATGCCTTCATCAAGGAGAAGATGCGCAGCGAGAACGCCGTGTACGGCGGCGAAATGAGCGCGCACCATTACTTCCGCGAATTCGCCTACGCGGACTCGGGGATGATCCCGTGGCTGCTGATCGCCGAGCTGGTGTCGCAGTCCGGCCGCTCGCTCGCCGATCTGGTCGAGGCGCGCATGCGCAAGTTCCCGTGCAGCGGCGAGATCAACTTCAAGGTCGCCGACGCCAAGGCCGCGGTGGCGCGGGTGATGGAGCACTTCGCCTCGCACGCGCCGACGCTGGACTACACCGACGGCGTCAGCGCCGAATTCGCCGACTGGCGTTTCAACCTGCGCAGTTCCAACACCGAACCGCTGCTGCGCCTGAACGTGGAAACCCGCGGCGACGCGGCGCTGCTGGAGCAGCGTACGCAAGAAATTTCCGATCTGCTGAAAGCATGATCGTTCCCTTGCCTTTCTCTTCCCCCTTCAACGGATCCATGGAGTCCTTCCGTTCATGAGCGACATTCTGCCCATCATCCTGTCCGGTGGTTCCGGCACCCGCCTCTGGCCGCTGTCGCGCGAGGCGTATCCCAAACAGTTCCTGCCGCTGGTGGGAGACACCACCATGTTGCAGTCGACCTGGCTGCGCGCTGCGCCGATCGCCGGCCGTCCGCCCATCCTGGTGGCCAATGAAGAACACCGCTTCATTGCCGCAGAACAATTGCAGCAACTCGGCGTCACGCCCGGCACGATCCTGCTCGAACCGAAGGGCCGCAACACCGCCCCCGCCATCGCGGTCGCGGCGATGGAGGCGATGCGTGAGGGGGCCGACCCGCTGCTGCTGGTCCTGCCATCCGATCACGTGATCCTGGACGAAGCCGCGTTCCAGGCCGCGGTCCAGGCCGCCGCGTCTTCGGCGGCCGACGGCAAGCTGGTGACCTTCGGGATCAAGCCGACCGCGCCGGAGACCGGCTACGGCTACATCAAGGCGGCTGCCGGCGTCGGCGCACGCCCAGTCGAGCGCTTCGTCGAAAAGCCCGACCTGTCCACCGCCCAGGGGTATCTGACCTCGGGCGAATACTATTGGAACAGCGGTATGTTCCTGTTCCGCGCTTCGCGCTACCTGGAAGAACTGCGCAAGTTCCAGCCCGCCATCGCCGATGCCTGCACCAAGGCCTGGCAGTCGGCCAAGCGCGACGCCGACTTCACCCGCCTGGACAAGGACGCCTTCGCCGCCAGCCCCTCCGACTCCATCGACTACGCCGTGATGGAGAAGACCGCCGACGCGGTAGTGGTGCCGCTGGACGCGAAGTGGAGCGATGTCGGGTCGTGGTCGGCGCTGCTGGACGTGTCGCCGCAGGACGTCAACGGCAACGCCCACCACGGCGACGTCATCGAGATCGATTGCCGCAACACCTACGCCTACGGCTCGCGCCTGATCGCGATGGTGGGCCTGCAGGACGTGGTGGTGGTGGAGACCGACGACGCCGTGCTGGTCGGGCACAAAGAGCGTATCCAGGAAGTGAAGGACGTCGTCGGCAAGATCAAGGCCAACGGTCGCTCCGAAGCCACCTGGCACCGCAAGGTGTACCGCCCGTGGGGCGCCTACGATTCGATCGACAATGGCCAGCGGTTCCAGGTCAAGCGCATCACGGTCAAGCCCGGCGCCACGCTGAGCCTGCAGATGCATCACCACCGCGCCGAGCACTGGATCGTGGTCAGCGGCACTGCCGAGGTCACCCGTGGCGAGGAAGTGCTGCTGCTCACCGAGAACCAGAGCACCTACATTCCGCTCGGCGTGACCCACCGCCTGAAGAACCCCGGCAAGCTGCCGCTGGAGCTGATCGAAGTGCAGTCGGGCAGCTACCTGGGCGAGGACGACATCGTGCGCTTCGAGGACACCTACGGCCGCACGTGATACTGAGCCCTTGCACGGATGCGACGGACCGGATGGAGGCCGCTTACGCGGCCTCCATCCCGATGTCAGTCCGCCACCCTCTGCACGTCCACATCCTGCGCAAGGCCACCGTCCTCGATCCAGCTCACGCCCTCCTGTACCAACCTCAGCTGGAGCGTGAACCGGCCGCTACGTGCCGGAGTACGTACTTGCACCGCCATCGTCAGATGCCCGCCCGCCCCCAATGCTACGGGCAGCACACTGCGCTCACCGTCGTACACAGCCACCTCGCCGCTCTCGGCATCGACCCAGTGGTAGGAGACATGTAGCGGGTTCGGCGGACGGCTGCTCAACAGTTCGTCGGAGTCGTTGCGGACGCGCGCCTTCAGCACGACCCGCGTATCGGCAGGTAGCGTTCGTGGACATTCCAGGAGCGTCACACTGATGCGCTTGAACGTAGACGGCTGCAGCGGCAACCGCCAGGCCAGTCCGGCATGACCTTCGCGCCTGGCCTCTTCCATCACCAGCGAGCGCGCCATCGCGTTGAAGCGTTCCGCGAACGCGCCCCTGGCCCACTCGTACAGTGCGCGGTCCAACCCGGTGACACTTTCCACGGCGACACGCACATCGGCAGCCACCCCAAACTCGGGGAGGCGGTCGACCGATGCATTGAGATGCGGAACCGGCAGCCCCGGATCGAATCCGAAGGTGTGCGCGAACAGGGCCAGGGAATCTTCGATACGCTCGACGATGCCGAACTGCATCGATTGCAGGCGGTGTTTCGCGGTCTCCAGCAACGCCGGATCGTCGCCGCGCTCGGCATAGGCGCGGATCGTACGGCGGCCATAACCGGTCGGATCCGCTGCCAGCCTTTCGAAATCCAGATCTGCGGCCAGGTACAACGTTTGCGTATTGATCAGATCCCAGCGCGTTTCAGGATCGGAAACGAAATCCAGTAACGACCAGCGTTCGCGTACCACCTGTTCGTGCCGGTACGCATTGGGATCGCGACGCACATGCGCATACCACGACAGGGTGCGCTGCAAAGGGTCCCGTAACATCGTCAGATAACGCAGTGGCTGACCGACATACCGTTCCAGCCCGTGCCACAGATGGCCGCGGAACAGGCGGTAGCCACCCAGGCGATTCCGGTCGAGTGCGAACAAATCCGGCAGCAACTGGCTCGGACATATTTCATCATGCGCATACTGCGCATCGAGAAAAGCGCTGAGTGTGGTCCCTGCCGTCTTCGGGATATGCAGGTAGTACAGGGCTGACGCCGGCGATCCAGATACTTGGACACCAGGGTTCAACTGAGTTTTCATTAGTCTTCATTTGAGCCGCGATCTGCGCGCGCCTATCGGAAGGCTGCACGGCCAATCATTGCATCGAACTTATCACATTTGTAACTTCATTTTGCCACTGCGGTAACTCAACGCCAAAGTCGGCAAAGAACGAGCTCGTATCCAACCGTGAATAGGCTGGCCGTGCCGCCGCGGTTGGGTAATCTGCGGTCGTGATCGGTGTCAGCTTCGGCACGCGATCGGCCAGCCCGAGCGCAAGGGCGGTCGCAAAAATGTGTTCGGCAAAGCCATACCAACTCGTCTCTCCGGTGGCCGTCAGGTGCCAGGTTCCCGACCGTTGGATGGGATGCCGCATCGCCCGCACCGTCATCTGCGCGATCAACGCCGCCGGCGTTGGCGTGCCAATCTGATCGGCCACCACTCGCAACTCGTCGCGTTCGGCACCGGCACGCAGCATCGTGCGCAGGAAGTTGTGGCCGTGTGCCGAATACACCCAAGCGGTGCGGAAAATCAAATGGCGACCGCCCGCAGCTCGGATCGCCTGCTCTCCGGCCAGCTTGCTCTCACCGTAGACGCAAAGCGGGCCGGTCGGATCGTCCGGCAAATAGGGGCGCCTGGCGCGACCGTCGAAGACATAATCCGTCGAGTAGTGCAACAACGGCACACCCTGCTCGGCGCACCAGCGCGCGATCGCGGCGGGCGCCTCGGCATTGACCCGGAACGCCGCCGCGCGCTCCTGTTCGGCCTTGTCCACTGCGGTGTAAGCAGCCGCATTGATCACCCAGGTCGGCCGCGCGACGGACAGCAGCGCGACCAGTTGTTCCGGCTTTTCCAGGTCCGCGCGCAGACAGGCCGATCCGTCGGCCAGCAGGCCGCTGCGCGTAGTCGCCAGTACCCTGCTGCCGGAAAGCACACGCAGCAGCTCCTGACCAACCTGACCGTTACCGCCAATGACCAGCACGCTCACGCTGCGTCTCCCTGCGCCGGATACACCGGCAGACATTCCTCACCGAGCTGCTCGAGGAACGGTGCGTGCGCGTCCTTCGACGAGAGGATGGGGTCGGCGATTGGCCAATCGACGGCAATGCTCGCATCGTTCCAGCGCACGCCCGCATCGGCGGTTTTCACGTAGACATCGGTGCACAGGTAGCTGAAGACCGCGAACTCAGAGAGAACCGCGAACCCGTGTGCGAATCCCTCGGGAATCCAGAACTGGCGGCGGTTCTCCGCACTCAGAATCACCGCTTCCCAGCGTCCGAAGGTCGGCGAGCCTCGGCGCAGGTCCACCGCCACATCGTAGACCTCTCCCTCCAGCACACTGACCAGCTTGCCCTGCGGCCGTGGCCACTGGTAATGCAGGCCGCGCAGAACGCCCTTGGACGACGCAGACACGTTGCTCTGCACGAATCGACTGGGAAGCCCCAGTTCCGCGAAACGTTCGGCATTCCACAGTTCCATGAAGTAACCGCGGGCATCGCCGAACACCGCCGGTTCGATCACCATGCAGCCGGGCAAGTTTGTCTCAATCACTTTCACGGAACGATTCCTCGTACAGCCAGCTCCTGCAGATATCTGCCGTAGCCATTCTTAAGTAAAGGCGCGGCCAGCCTTTCCAATTGCGCGGCATCGATCCACCCCTGTCCGAACGCGATTTCTTCTGGACAGCACACCTGCAGCCCTTGCCGCGACTGAATGGTCTCGATGAAGTTAGAGGCCTCGTGCAGCGACTGGTGGGTCCCGGTGTCCAGCCAGGCGTAGCCACGGCCCAGCGCCTCCAGATGCAGTTCGCCGTCCTGCAGGTAACGGCGATTGAGATCGGTGATTTCCAGTTCACCGCGTGCGGAAGGTTGCAGTTCCGCGGCGTAGTCGCTGGCGCGACCATCGTAGAAATACAGCCCGGTCACCGCATAGTTCGAGCGCGGCTTGGCCGGCTTTTCCTCGATGTCGATGACCTTGCCCGACGCATCGAACTCGGCCACGCCGTAGCGCTCGGGGTCGTTGACCCAATAGCCGAACACGGTGGCGCCATGCTCTCGCGCATCGGCGCGGCGCAGGGTTTCGGTCAGGCCATGGCCGTGGAAGATGTTGTCGCCCAGCACCAGGCAGCTCGGCTTGCCGGCGACGAAATCGCGACCGATCAGGTAGGCCTGGGCCAGCCCGTCCGGGCTCGGCTGCACCGCGTACTGGATGTCCATGCCCCACTGCGCGCCATCGCCCAGCAGCGCGCGGAACAGCGCCTGTTCGTGCGGGGTATTGATGATCAGCACCTCGCGGATCCCGGCCAGCATCAGCACGCTGAGCGGGTAATAGATCATCGGCTTGTCGTACACCGGCAGCAGCTGCTTGCTGACGCCCTTGGTGATCGGATACAGCCGCGTGCCGGAGCCGCCAGCGAGGATGATGCCCTTGCGTTGTGTCATGAGGTGTTCCCTGGTGAAGTCCGCACGTCCGGACGCTTGTGCGGGACGCGCGTTATGCCGCGGTGCCGATCCGTTCCAGCCGATAGCTGCCATCGAGCACGCCCTGCACCCAGTCCTGATGGCTCAGATACCAGTCCACGGTGAGCGCGATGCCCTGTTCGAACGTGTATTTCGGCTCCCAGCCCAGCTCGTTCTTCAGCTTGGAGGCGTCGATCGCGTAGCGGCGGTCGTGCCCCGGCCGGTCGGCGACATAGGTGATCTGGCTGGCGCGCGGCTTGCCGTCTTCGCGCGGACGCCGCGCGTCCAGCAGTGCACAGATCGCCTGCACCACCTCGATGTTCTGCTTCTCGGCGTTGCCGCCGACGTTGTAGGTCTCGCCGACCTTGCCCTTGGCCAGCACGGTGCGGATCGCCTCGCAGTGGTCGCCGACGAACAGCCAGTCGCGCACCTGCTTGCCGTCGCCGTAGACCGGCAGCGGCTCGCCGGCCAGCGCCTTGGCGATCACCAGCGGAATGAGCTTTTCCGGGAAGTGGTACGGGCCGTAGTTGTTGGAGCAGTTGGTGGTCAGCACCGGCAGGCCGTAGGTGTGGTGAAACGCGCGCACCAGGTGGTCGGACGCGGCCTTGGACGCCGAGTACGGCGAGTTCGGCGCATACGGCGTGGTTTCGCTGAACTTGCCGGTCTCGCCGAGCGTGCCGTAGACCTCGTCGGTGGACACATGCAGGAAGCGGAACGCGTCGCGGCGGTCCTCCGGCAACGCCTTCCAGTGATCGCGCACCGACTCCAGCAGACCGAGGGTGCCGACCACGTTGGTCTGGATGAAGGCACCGGGCCCGTCGATCGAGCGGTCCACATGACTTTCGGCAGCGAAATTGACCACGGCGTCGGGCTGGTGCTCGGCGAGCAGGCGGCACACCAGATCGCGGTCGCCGATATCGCCGTGCACGAACACGTGGTCGGGGTTGCCCTCCAGCGACGCCAGCGTGTTCAGGTTCCCGGCATAGGTCAACGCGTCCAGGTTGATTACACGGATGCCGCGCGCCACTGCCTCGAGCACGAAATTACCGCCGATGAAACCGGCGCCGCCGGTCACGAGCCAAGTCGCCAATGCCTTTCTCCTGTGTCTTGGCCTGGGCACCAGACAGAATCGCTGGAGCTTAACCGGTAAGGATAACGCTCAGGAGGCCGTACGACGCGCCTACGCAACGGGTGCCGTTCAGTCCGCCGATCGGACCTCGACCATACGCCCTCGCATGGTCCCCCGCGCCCGGTTAGAATCCTCCGACTGCCCCGTGCCAGCCGCCGCGGCCGGGCCTTCCCGCACTGCTGAAGGATCTCGTACACGATGAAAATCCTCGTCGCCTACAAGCGCGTGGTGGACTACAACGTCCGCATCCAGGTCAAGCCGGACGGCTCCGGCGTGATCACCGAGGGCGTCAAGCTCTCCGCCAACCCATTCGACGAAATCGCCCTGGAAGAGGCGCTGCGCCTGCGCGACGCCGGCATCGCTAGCGAGGTGGTGGTCGCCACCATCGCCCCGGCCGACGCCGCCGCGCACCTGCGCAACGGCCTGGCGATGGGCGCCAACCGCGCCATCCACGTGGTCGCCGACGCGGCGATCCAGCCGCTGACCGCTGCGCGCACCCTGCTCAAGCTGGTCGAGCAGGAGCAGCCGGACCTGGTGATCCTGGGCAAGCAGGCGATCGACGACGACGCCAACCAGACCGGGCAGATGCTGGCCACGCTATGGGGCCGTCCGCAGGCGACCTTCGCCGGCAAGCTGGTGGTGGCCGACGGCAAGGCGACGGTGACCCGCGAGGTCGACGCCGGCCTGGAGACCCTGGAAGTGGACCTGCCCGCGG
Organism: Xanthomonas sp. LMG 12461; assembly: GCF_009192935.1. NCBI lineage: Bacteria > Pseudomonadati > Pseudomonadota > Gammaproteobacteria > Lysobacterales > Lysobacteraceae > Xanthomonas > Xanthomonas sp. LMG 12461. The sequence continues at coordinate 38,074 of NZ_NQYT01000025.1, read as the reverse complement.
TGGTCACCACCGACCTGCGCCTGAACGAGCCGCGCTTCATCAAGCTGCCGGACATCATGAAGGCCAAGAGCAAGCCGCTGCAGACGCTGGCCTTCGCCGACCTGGGCGTGGAGGCCAACGACAGCCTCACCACCACCCACTACGCCCCACCGGCCAAGCGCAACCGCGGCGTGATGGTCAAGGATGCCGCCGAACTGGTGGCCGCACTCAAGCAGAAGGGGTTGCTGTAATGGCCAAGATCCTCGTCGTCGCCGAACATCTCAACGGGCAGCTCAACGCCGCCACCGCCAAGTGCGTCAGCGCCGCGCAGGCGCTGTCGGCCGAGACCATCGACATTGTGGTGCTGGCGTCCGATCCGGCCGCGGTGGCCGCCCAGGCCGCGCAGATCGCCGGCGTCGCCCGCGTCCTCACTGTCGCCAACCCCGCCAACGAACACGCCATCGCGCAGGTGCTGGGCCCGCAGATCGCCGCCCTGGCGACCGGCTACACCCATGTGTTCGGCCCCTCCACCACCTTCGGCAAGGACCTGATGCCGGTGGTGGCCGCCCTGCTCGGCGTCAACCAGATCTCCGACCTGATGGCGGTGGACGGCGACTACGCGTTCAAGCGCCCGATCTACGCCGGCAACGCCATCATCAGCGTGCAGGCGCCGGCCGACCAGATCGTGGTCGCCACCGTGCGCAGCGCGTCCTGGCCGGAAGCAGCACAGGGCGGCACTGCCGCAGTCGAAGCGGCCAGCGTCGACGCCGCCCTGCCGGGCCACACCCGCTTCGTCGGTCTCGCCGCCGGCAGCTCCGACCGCCCCGACCTGCAAAGCGCCAAGCGCGTGGTCTCCGGCGGCCGCGGCGTCGGCTCGGCCGAGAACTTCCAGATCGTCTACCAGCTCGCCGACAAGCTCGGCGCGGCGGTCGGCGCCTCGCGCGCGGCGGTCGACGCCGGCTACGTGCCCAACGAACTGCAGGTCGGTCAGACCGGCAAGATCATCGCGCCGGAACTGTACGTGGCCGTGGGCATCTCCGGCGCGATCCAGCACCTGACCGGCATCAAGGACGCCGGCACCATCGTCGCGATCAACAAGGACCCGGAGTCGCCGATCTTCGAGATCGCCGACATCGGCCTGGTCGGCGACCTGTTCACGCTGTTGCCGGAGCTGGAAAAAGCGCTCGGTTGAACAGCGTCCGGCCCCTACACCTCACTCCCGCTGGCAGCAGCGGGAGTGTGTCGAGCGGGCACTACGCGCCAGGGAGGTACCGGACATGGCGCCAGCGAGCCTGCAGCCCGCAGATGGCCATGGCAAGCCAGCCCGGTGCCCCGGCATGGCGATCAAGGAAGGCCTATCCGCCTCGCAGCACCGAACAACCCTCAGTTGTCTCCGAACAGGTCTCGGGTGTAGACCTTCTCCTGCACATCCTTGAGCGCGTCGGCCATACGATTGCTGATGATGACGTCGGCCTGGGTCTTGAAGGCCTGCAGGTCATTGACGACGCGCGAGTGGAAGAATTCCGGCTCGTCCAGGCATGGCTCATGCACGATGACCTCGACGCCCTTAGCCTTGATCCGCTTCATGATTCCCTGGATGCTCGAAGAACGGAAATTGTCCGACCCGCTCTTCATGATTAACCGATAGATCCCTACCACCTTGGGATTGCGACGGAGGATGTCGGACGCGATGAAATCCTTGCGCGTGGTATTGGAATCCACGATCGCGCGGATCAGGTTCTGCGGCACGCTCTGGTAGTTGGCCAGCAGCTGCTTGGTGTCCTTTGGCAAGCAGTAGCCGCCGTAGCCGAACGACGGATTGTTGTAGTGCGAGCCTATGCGCGGATCCAAGCAGATGCCCTGGATGATCTGGCGACTGTCGAGCCCGTGGGTGAGCGCGTAGGTATCCAGCTCATTGAAGTAGGACACGCGCATCGCCAGGTAGGTATTGGCGAACAGCTTGATCGCCTCGGCCTCGGTCGGCTCCGTGAACAGCACCGGCACATCCTGCTCAAGCGCCCCCTCCTTCAGCAGTTCGGCGAACCGCTCCGCACGCGCAGAACGCTCGCCAACGATGATCCGCGAGGGATGTAGATTGTCGTAGAGTGCACGGCCCTCACGCAGGAACTCGGGAGAGAAGATGATGTTGTCTACACCGAACTGCTTGCGTACCTTGCTGACGTAGCCGACCGGAATCGTCGACTTGATCACCATCGTCGCGGCGGGATTTATCGCAAGCACACCGCCGATGACCGCTTCGATCGAAGAGGTATTGAAATAGTTCGTCTCCGGATCGTAGTCCGTCGGCGTCGCGATGATGACGTACTCGGCGCCCGCATAGGCCTCCTGCGGATCGAGCGTAGCGCGGAAGTTGAGATCGCCGCCGATCAGTACCCGTTCCAGCTCGTCGTCAATGATCGGCGAACGCCCCTCATTGAGCATCCGCACCTTCTCTTCGACGATATCCAGCGCCACAACTTCATGATGGCGCGCCAGCAGCACGCCATTGGAGAGACCAACGTATCCGGTTCCTGCTACCGCAATCTTCATTATCCGAGTCCAGACTTAGGGACGAGGCACGTACAACATGCGCTCGGTCGCACAACTATAGTAGGTATCCGAGCGCCAGAAGCTCAATCCGAGCTGCTGGCTGGCAGGTTCCTGCATGGCTTGCTTCATGCGCTCGCATTGCTGCGCCGGCCACATCGTCTCGCCGATCATGTCCGCACGCGCGGCCAGATAAGGCAGCGACACGTAGTAGGCCGACCAGAGCAAGGTCGGCGCCAACGCCAGCACCACCCAGGCCATGCGTCGATCGGTGGCGACCGACACAGGGCGCAGCGCCAACAGCCCGGCCACCAGGACCGCAAGCATCGGCTGGATCATCAGCCGGTTGCCCCAGGAACTCCATCCGAAGGGCGCCCACCAGCGCGCGAATCCGATCAGGGAGATCAACGCCGCCAGCACGGCGATCGCCAACGTATCGCGATCTGCACGCAGCCCCAGCACCCGCCAGCCAACGAAGGCCGCGGTCAGGCCGAGGGTCCAGAACACCAGTACACCGCCATTGGGGGAGAGCACAGAGCCGACCAGGAACCCAGCGCTGGTTTCCCAGGACGGCTGGGTCTGCCTGGCCTCTTCCAGGTATGCCAAAGGCAGCAGCGAGTGGTAACGCAACAGGTTGTATCCGAGGACGACGCACAAGCCCACCGCAACGCCGGCCCCGGCGGCGATCAGCGCAAGCCTCACCCCATCCCGCCGCTGCGCCGACGCGGATTCCGCCTGCACACGTTGACGCGCCCTCCAGAACCCGGCAACCGCTAGCACAGACAGGCCAACGCTGAGGACCACCGTATCCTTGTAAAGAACCGCCCAGGCACCGGTCAGCGCGATCAAGGCGACCTGTCCACGGGTGAGCGGCGCCGTTGCCCGCAACCCTATGCCGAGCAGCCCGATGAACATTCCGATCACGACGCCGGCCTGCACCTCCAGCGCTCCCGACCTCAGATAGAACATCGGCAGCGGGGTCAAGGCGATTGCGCCAAGATAGACGATCGCGGGCGCAAGCCCACGGCGCCAGCCGTGCAGCCTGAGAACGGCGAACACCGGCAGCAACAGCACGATCAGGTTGAGACCGGTCATCCGCGCGTGCGATTGCGCCGGACCCGCGCCCTGCAGCAAGGCCGAATTCGCCAGGTAAGCGACGGGAAACTTGCTCACGCCAGCACAATCCGACGTCGGTGCAGTGGCGCAGTGCTCAACTAGCGGAGCATCGTGGATCCAAGTCTCCATGTCGTAGACGCTGAAACCTCCAGCGCCCAACCATGCCGACAACAGCGCCAGGACCGCGAACACGCCAGTTACCACCGCTTGCCGCGCCCACGAACCGCGCGCGCGTTCTAGCGGCGCGGGGTGCATAGCCATGAATCATCTCCGTTCACGTGCTGCTTGCAGTCGAAACGCCCGCCTAACCGATCACTGTAGGTGGCGTAGAGATCCGGCGACAACAAATAGATCGCGGACGGGTCCGGCCGCTCCAGCCGATGCGGATAATCGCAGTGGTAGGCCAGTTGCTCAGGCAGGCTGCGGGCAGCGTAAAAGTTATTCGTCACGATTCCATGACGCAGCGCGAAGACGCCGACCGACTCGTAGTTACGGATTCCCAACGGCGTCTTCGCGTTGTCGCACTGCCACGCCGGATAGACCAGGATCGCGGAATACTTGCCCGGCGCAACCCCATGCAGCTCCTGAGTCTGGCCATTGGCGATCGCAAACTTGATGTTGCGGGCGATGGGCTGCACATCCACCACTTGCAGCACCAAGATCAGCATCAGCAACGGCAGCGCCCGTGCAGCCCCCAGCCGCAGCACGCAGGCGCTCAGGCCGATCAAGATGATCCAGAATCCCGACATCCAGAAGAAGCGCCCGCTGGAGCGGAATCGACTGAGCGCGGCCTCCAGTCCTGGCGGAATCGTGAAGTGGTGCCCCTGCGAACCGAAGTAAACCGTACTCGAAAGCGCCAGCAGATAGCAGACGAACACCACCCCTAACGCCGGCACGAACGGGAAAGTGGACGACCGCCCCCGATAGTTGATGAACATCGACACGGCAAGGACGCCCATCAGCAGCACGCCAAAGCCAAGGTAATCGAAGCCTTCGAAGGCCTGGCCGCCGGTCGGGTCGGCGATGTCGAGCCCGACAATGCGAGCCAGTCCATTTGAGTCCAGCGGCCCCAAGATGTTCATGGAGTACATGCCATAGCCGCCGGCAGCAGTACCGGACGCACCCATAAATCCGAAAACAGACAACCCCAGTGCGGCGACCAACCCGGCAGCGGCGATGCGCAAGGCGACCTGCGGCCAGCCCAGGGTCCGATAGCGCAGCACGGTGATGCCGCACACGTTCACCAGCACCATCAGGCAAAGATAGGGATTGATGCCCGCCGCCAGCAATACGACGCCGCAATTGCCGAACAACCAGCGGTTGCGACTGCTGTGCAGCGTGAGCAGGGTCACCCAGATCGAGAGCACCAGCAGCCACTGCGATGACAGCGCGGTGTGGCCCTGGAAACGGAAGAAGGTGAACGGCGCAAGCGCGAACAACATGCCGCCCAGCACCGCAATCACCACATTTAGCCCGCGGTACGGCTCATCCAGCAAACGCAGCGCGCGCTCTGTCGCGAGGTAGCCGAACACGCCCTGCAGGACCACGCACAACAGGAAGTACGGGCCGATGAACTGCAGGCCATCCGGCAGCAACCAGGCTAGCGGACGTGCGAGCAGCAGGAACAGCGGCATCGGGTCGAACAGTGCGATGCTCATCGGCACGGGATGGCTCAGCCGCAGCGAATCCAGCCAGCCTTTGTCCGGGTCCGCCAGATATTGCCCCCAGGCGACGTAGACCTGCGCCAGATCGCCCCAGATCCAATGGGTGTCATGTATGTCCAGGGGCACGGGACCAAGCGCATAGCGGCCCCATACCATGGCCAACCCGGCCACAACGACGATGCCGAGCCAGAAAGCGCGCCCGAGGCCCACGGCCCGCTGCGCAATGCGACGCACTGCGTTGTTCATGTTCATTGGCATGTGTAATCAACGCTTTCGGCGCTTTTACGGAAGGGATCCACCAGGTCGTCCGTATAGGCGTTCATGATTAGGCGCTTCCTTGGCAGGAAATGTGCCCGGTAGAAGCGGCTGATCGAGGCAATATCCTGGCCCTTCGCGGTCAGCAGCACGCAGCCATGCTTTATTTCCACCGTCCCGGATTGCAATTGCTCGGTTAGCCGGATATCCACCAGACGGTGTTCCTTCATGTACTCATGGACAAAAACGTCGCCGATCCGGTTCTCGAGGATGCCGCCGCCCCGCTGCTGCAGCTTCTCAAGGATATAGAACGACAACGAGCGGTCCAGCACCGTCGGTACACTTATGGCGTACACATAGCCGAGCAGGCACCAGATGACCAGCAATTGGGTGAACTCGAGCCTGCTCAGCCCATCGAGCAGGCGCCAGACACGGAACAGCGCGGCCGTGACGAGCACCGCCAGCAGCGCGTCCATGAGCGAGGAATACAGCACCACATTCACGTCGAAGAAGCGCATGTGGATGAAGTTCGTCAACAACAGAATCCCGACGTAGACAACTGTGGCCAGGATCGGACGGAGCAAGACCTTCATTTGAACACCATGAACTTGTTGACAAAGAAGCTGAGGACCATCTGCATGCCCGTGGCCAGCAGGAATCCTATGCGGTAATCGAACGCGAGCCGGTCGGTCCACGCATACATGACAAGCGCATGCAGCAGGGCGATGCCCACGTAGAACAGCAGGAACAGCAGTCCCTGGTTCAGCAGTCGCCCCCGGGTACCGCGAAACACGAAATAACGGCTGCCGATGAAGGACGCGGTGATGCCGAAGATCGCCGCGATGCCGTTGGCGACGCCGGCCGAGCCAATCCCCACCACGTCGAGATTGAACTTGAGGACCGAGAAGTGGATCGCCGTGGCCACCAAACCGTTGACAACATAGCGGAAGAACTGACCGCCCAAGGCGCGGTCAGCGCGGGCGTGCATGGATGACCTCGCGGACGAAGTCGCGGTAGCTGCCGGCGACCAGCACGCCACCGCTGCGGATCATTCCCGACATCATCAAAATGATCAGGGTCAGCGCCGCCGTCTGCAGGAACACCAGCAACAAGATCCCCGATGCCAGCGAGAACCAGCCTGGCGTCGTGAAGCCCAGCGCCTTGAGCAGCAGCGCCGCCACGCCACCGATGATCGACAGCCCGGCCACTAGGGTGCAGGCGATGCCCACGCGTACCAGCACATCCTCGGCGAACACCATCAAGGCGCGGAAGCCGTGCAAAGCCAGGCCGACGAAATTCATTTTGCTGCGACCGGCATAGCGCGCACCACGGTCCAGCGAGCAGGTCTGTACGCGCAGCTTGGAGCCGAGCACCGCGGCGGCGACATGGGTCCAAAGCTCCTGCATCGCTGCCAGGCGGCGTACCGCCGGCATCTTCGCCGCCATGAAGTTGCCGAAGCTGATCTTGCGCCCGCTGAGCAGGGAGAACAGCAGCTTGTAGACTAGGTAGAACGTCTTGAACTTCAGCGACTCCACCCTGCTCTTGCGGGTCGCCACCACCACGTCGACCTCAGCCGACGCCAGGCCGCCCACCAGCTCGGTGATGCTGTGCGGCGTATCCTCGCCGTCGGAGTCCATGGAAATGACGATGACATCGTCGCCGAAGTGGTCGGCGACATAGCTCAGCCCGATGGCGATGGCACGCTGATGTCCGACGTTGCGGCGCAGTTTGATCACCACCCCTTCCAGGGCGGCGGCCTCGATGGCCGAGATCTCCAGCGGCTGGCGCACCGACCCGTCATCGACGGCGACGACGTAAATGTCCGGCCCCTGCATCCTTGCAAGCTCGAGAAACAGCTTCGAAGACGCCTCCAGGTCTTCGTATACCGGCATCACCACGACCTTGCGCATGCTGGCGTCCCTCAAGCGAGCAGGCGCTGGCGGAAGTAGCCGATGGTCTCCTTCAGACCGTCTTCCAGCGCGACCTTCGGCTCCCAGTCGAACGTGGCTTTGGCCAGGCTGATGTCGGGCTGACGTTGCTTCGGATCATCCGACGGCAGCGGACGGTATTCGATCTTCGACTTGCCGCCAACCAGGCGCAGCACGGTCTCAGCCAGCTCCAGCATGGTGAATTCACCGGGGTTGCCGATGTTGACCGGGCCAGTGAAGTCTGCAGGCGACGCCATCAGGCGCAGCATTCCCTCAATCAGGTCGTCGACGTAGCAGAAGCTGCGGGTCTGGGTGCCATCGCCGTAGATGGTGATCGGCTCGCCCTTCAGCGCCTGCACGATGAAGTTGCTGACCACGCGGCCATCATTCGGATGCATGCGCGGACCGTAGGTATTGAAAATGCGCATGACCTTGATTTCGAGCTGGTGCTGGCGCCAGTAATCGAAAAACAGCGTCTCCGCGCAGCGCTTGCCTTCGTCGTAGCAACTGCGAATGCCGACCGGGTTGACGCGGCCCCAATAGCCCTCCACCTGCGGGTGGATTTCCGGGTCACCGTAGACTTCGCTGGTGCTGGCCTGGAGGATGCGGGCGCCGACGCGCTTGGCCAGGCCCAGCATGTTGATCGCACCATGCACGCTGGTCTTGGTGGTCTGCACCGGATCGGACTGGTAGTGCACCGGCGAGGCGGGGCAGGCCAGGTTGAAGATACGGTCCACTTCCACATAGAGCGGGAAGGTCACGTCGTGGCGCATCAGCTCGAAACGCGAGTGATTCAGCAAGCCCGCCACGTTCGCCTTTGCTCCCGTGTAGAAGTTGTCGACGCACAGCACATCGTGGCCGCTGTCGATCAAGCGATCGCACAGGTGAGAGCCCAGGAAGCCAGCGCCACCGGTGACCAGAACCCTCTTTTGTTGTTCAAGCATGTACGATCTCCAGAGAAATTTGCGCGCCCGCGAACGGGCAAGCCATCGTGCCCGCGATTTAGCGCGGCATTGTATTCGAAATTACCGCCCCGCTTGGGCGGCCGCCCCTTGTGGCACCGGCCCTCTCCGCCCCGCGCCGTCACTCCCCGCAACGCTCCCGGGCGCTGCGGCCTATCCTATCACTGGCTGTAGCCACGACCCCTGTAGCAGCAGCGAGCGCAGTTCGCGCCCGTAGTCACGCCAACTCAGGATGCGCCCGGCCAGAGGTCCGCACCCGGCCAGCTCCGGCACCCGCAGCAACGCAGCCAGCGCCGCGCTGTCGCCGACTGGGAAGTAGGCGGCATGTTCGCCGGCGATTTCCCGGAATACGGCGATGTCCGACAGCAACAGCGGGGTCCCGTGGCGCGCAGCCTCCACAATCGGCAGCCCGAACCCCTCGGACAGCGAGGCCTGGATCAGTCCATGGGTGGACCGATAGGCCAAGTCTAGTTCGGCGTTGTTGACCTTTTCCGGCCAGAACAGCCGCTTGCCGAACTGCGGGCTATTGCGAATGGCCGCGACCAGCTCCTCGCTCCCCCATCCATCCTTGCCGACGATCAGCAGATTGGCCTCCAGGCCGGCCGCCCACCCCGCCTCGAAGGCGCTGAGGATGGTGCGATAGTCCTTGCGCGGCTCCATCGTGCCCACCGCCAAGAAGGTGCGCGTGCCGGCCTCGAATAAGGCGCTGATCGATGGACGGATCTCGCTGTCCATGCCCACCTCCATCACGTCCGATCCCAGATGGACATAACCGATGCGATGGTTGGCGCGATGTTCGACGCCGTTCTCGGCGATCCAGGCGCGAAGATCCTCAGCGGTGGTCCGCGAGTTGCAGACGAACATATCGGCATGACGCACGGCGAACTCGGTCCACGCGCGAAACGCCGGCGGCATGCCTTCGCCACAGGTCTCGGGAAAGCGTAGCGGAATGATGTCGTGGAAGAACACCGCCAACTCGCCGCCATTGCGGCGGACCTTGCCAATGCTCGGCAGGAAGCGTTCGGGACCCACCCAGGCGGAGTCGGCCAGGAACAGCATGTCGCGGCTGCGGATGCCCTCGACCTCATCGAAGGCCGGGCACTCGACGCCCAACGTCTTCTTGACCAACAGATGCGCCGAGCGGATTCGCTCGCCTTCATGGTAGACCGGCACGAACAGCATCCGCCCGTCGGCGTTGCGCGCACACAGCTCGCGGACCAGGTTGCGGACCACGCGCTGGATACCAGTGCCGTAGTCGACCCGCGCCATCTCGCTCATGTCGATCAGCACGCGTTGGGGGCTGCCGAACCTGCCCACCGAGCACAGCGATTCGTAGATCCCATCGACGATCGAGGCCGAACGCGCTGACAGCGTCGGCTTCAACAACGCCGCAACACCCGCACTCGACAGATGCGCATAGTGCGCGCGGACCGCCTCGGCCCAGTCGATGGCTGTCCCCGGCTGCGCGGCACCGCCCAAGGATTGCACCGGCACGCGCCGCAGCATCGGCGCGACCGCCATCGCCAGCTTTGCGGGCTGAGAACCGGCTTCCATGACCCCCAGGCAATCGGAGATCAGCTCGGGCAGGGCATGGTCGTGCGCCGGCAGTTGCCCCTGCGCAAGCAGGGCGTACAGCCCCGGCCACTGCGCATGCACTTGGCCGGCGCGCTCGCCGGGGAACGCCAAACCGCGAATCGTCGTGCCATCGGCGCTGCCGTGCAGCGCAACCACCACATCCAGCCCCAGGTCCGAAGCCAGCGGTTGCTCGGGAAACGCCTGCACATGCATGTAAGTCGGCCACTGCCCGGCATCGCGACTGGCGATTTCCACGCTGTTGGTCCTGCCGAACAGCGAAATCCGCTCGACCCACCCGCCGATCGTCTCGGCCGGGAGGGTATCGGCGACCACGATGGCGACCTTCGAATGGCCCTCGTTGCCACCCCGACCCGACTCGCGCCGCTCCAGCGCAGCCTGCCAAGCGGCGATGCTGAGCTGCGCGGTGCGGCGCCAGGAAAAATCCTTGACCCGCTCCAATCCATAACGCTGCAACTGGGAGCGCCAAGCATCGTCGCCGAGCACGCGCTGCAGCGCGGCGGCGATCGCCAGCGGACTTGTCGCATCGAATCGCGCCTCGTCCAGCGCAACGATCTCCTTCAAGCTGGAATTGTCGCCTACCACGACCGGCGCACCGCAGGCCATCGCTTCCACCACCGGCAGGCCGAAACCCTCGTATAGCGACGGGAACACGAAGGCACTGCAGCAGGTATAGAGGTCGACAAGTTCAGCGTCGGTGACGTAACCGGTGACCACCAGCGCATCGTTTTCGAGGTCGCACTGCTGGGCGAATTGGCGCAGTTCTTCGGCCTGCTCGGCCTGATTCAGCACGAGTTTCAGCCTTTGCCGCTGCGCTTGCGGCACGGCCGCGAAGCCAGCGATGGCGCCGCGAGTGTTCTTTCGGTAATCGTTGTTGCCAGTGTAGAGGACATAGCGTTCGACTAACCCGAAGCGTTTGGCCAGGCGCGCACGCGCAGCGGCGATGTCGGGCGAGGGCTGGAATACCTCCGAATAGCCGGCATAGATCACATGCACACGTTCCGGGTCCAGATCCAGCAGACGCACCGCGTCGTCCTTGCTGGACTGCGAGTTGGCCAGGAGCACATCGAACTCGCGCAACTGCGCCACCTTGTGCCGGTACCAATCGCGGATGCGCGGATCGGACAGGTAGCGGTCGCTCATCACCAACGGAATCAGATCGTGGACCAGACAACTGGTGAGGCTGCCGCGCGTGCGCGCCATCCGCCCCAGGCTGGCGCAGGGCTCGACAGCGCCCTCGAACAGGCTCGGCACATGCACGATGTCCGGTGCCATCGCCTCTACGTGCAGGCGTACCAGTTCCTCGCGCAACGTCGCCTCGGGTTCGCTGGTCGGAAACGCGCTCCACAAACCGGCCGGATAGCGGTAGCCATGCAGGCGGTCGGCGGCGATCCTGCCGGCGAATTCGCCGAGCACGTCGCCGGCCTGACGCTCGTAGGTCAGGTCCAGCGAACAGTGCAGATCGAACGGCAGATCCGCCGCGCCGAGCAGTCCTCGCAGATGCTCACGGGTATAGCGGCCGATGCCGCGCGTATTCGATCCGTTCTGCAGCGACTGCAGATCGAAAAGCAAAGAAGGTTTTCGTTGTTGCATGATATCCACGCTGCCCCCTGTCATATCCATCGCAGCCGGTTTACAGCGGCTTGGTCGCGACGATGGCGTAATCGGGGGAAACCGAAAGCCAGTCGACGAAGCGATTGATCTGTTCCGCGCCCGGCACGTCCGCAGCGACGGGCCCGGTCTCGGGCACGAAGCGCCCGTCTTCGAGCAGATCCACGTGCACATCGGCGAAACCGCGATCGCCGGCCATCCACGCCAGCAACGGCGGCGGTAGCGGATTGCGGTGAGTCGGATCGAAATAGAAGTAGTAGGCGCTGGTGCGCAGGTTTTGCGGATTGGGCGTCTCCAGGATCAGCTTGCCGCCCGGGCGCAGCGCCCGCAGCGCTAGGTCCAGCAAGCGCACCAGCACTTCCACCGGCACATGTTCCACCAGATGAATGGATGTGATGACCGCCAGCGAGTCCGGCTCGCAAGCCTCCAGGGCGGTCAGCGCGTCGACCAGCGAAACCTCGCGACCGGCCTGGCGGTTCTCCTCTACAAACACCGGATTCAGGTCAATGCCACGCGCCTCGTAGCCATGGCCAGCGAGCAGGCCAAGCAGTTCACCACGACCGCAACCCAGATCAAGCACTTTGCGGCAACCGGTCGCAGCAGCGGCGTCGGCGATGTAGGGCAGATACACTTCGCCGCGGCGCCGGATCTCCTCCTGGCTGCCCCGAAAGGCCTGCTCCAATCGCACGTACATCGCGGACAGCTCGTCCTGGGTCGCCGCCCCGGCGGTGACGTTCTGCATGGGCGCGGCGTAGAGGCCGGGGTGCTGCGACAGGCGCTGCATCAGATCGTCGAGGATCGCCGACCGCCGGGATTCGAGACCAGCATCGATGTCCTCGATCCGGTTGGCGAGGTCCTGCATGCGGCGCATGACCTCACCCTCGGCCCTACCGACCGACTTGCGCAGCGTGTGTGCGGACGCCGAAATCTGCTGGCGCAACTCCGTGCGCAGGTCGTCGACCGCGGCAGCGGCGCGACGTTCGGTGCGGTCGCCACGCGCGGCCAGGCGTGCCTCGACCGAATCGATACGCTGCCGCAACTCGCCTACGCGCAACACCGACAGAACGAAGTCCAACACGCGCCCACCGCGCTTGCGGCGGATCCGCTGCAGGAAGTAACGCAGACGCAGGTCATGGATCACTACGCCGGCATTCAGCCCCTCCTGCGACTTGCGCAGTTCACCCAGAACTTCGATCTTGGACAGCTGCCCGACCTCCAGCGCGCGCAGGTAGACCTGCCGCCCGGAAGCATCGGGCAGACGCCTGAGTACCGCCTGGTAGGCGATCTCGATGAACTCCTCGCCGGAATAGGCCAGCAGCTCGGACAACGCGTAAGCGTCCTTGGGTTGGAACGGAACGGTCACGCGACGTGACACATCGCCTTCGACATCCCGCGCCAACATCGGCAACTGCAGTTCCTGCATCACTGTACGTGGATCGATCAACATCGACTCAGCCTTTCACCAAAGCAGCCGAGCAGGCATCAGTCCGCTGCATAGAAATCTCCGCCGGCAACCAGGCCACGCCGTCAAAGCGCGGCTTGCCGATGTTGGCGACCTTGAACACCAGCGCAAGGTCCCGCCACTCGTAGTTGTCGACCATGTGGGTCTCGGTGCTCGACAACGCCACGGAAACCGAATAGCTCCCCGCCCCCATGTTGGCATCGAACTCTGCGATGAAGCAGATGCGTTCGCCGGCGCTGGCGCGCTCGACGACCTGACGCGTATGATCGGTATTGGTGCCGAACACAGCCTGGCCGAGTCGGTCCTTGATCAGGTAACCGACCACCAGCCGGGCGATATCGCCGACGCAAACGATGTCGACGCGCAGGCGCACCCGCTGCCCGACCGCGACGAACTCCAGCGGGTCGCCCTTCTCGTCCAGCAGCATCACGTTCTCGACGGTGGCCTGGCCATTGCCCGAGACGGTAACCAGTTCGCCACGCTCGTTGACCATCTGCTGGATGTCGACATCATCCTCTTTCTGCGCAATTAGGGCGTTGTAGTAATCCATCACGCCTGCGGCGTCACCATCCATCAACAGCCGCCCCTTTTCGATCAGGATCGCGCGATCGCACAACGAGATCACCGCGGACGGGTCGTGGCTGACGATCAGCAAGGTGGTACCCGCCTCCTTGTACTCGCGGATCCGCTTAATGCACTTGTGGACGAAGTAGGTATCGCCCACCGACAGCGCCTCATCGACGATCAGTAGATCGGGGCGGAACGCCGTCGCCACGCTGAACGCAATGCGCATCTGCATACCGCTGGAATAGGTGCGCACGGGCTGATCGAAATACTCGCCGATCTCGGCAAAGTCCTCGATCCCCGCCATCGCCGCGTCGATCTGCCCCTGCGAATACCCCATCAGGCCCGCGGCATGGCGAACGTTCTCGCGACCGGTCAGGTCGCTGTTGAAGCCCATGCCCAGCTCAAGGATGGCCGCAACGCGGCCGATCCGCTCGACCGAACCGGCGGTCGGCATGGTGGTGCCGGTGATCAGCTTGAGCAGGGTCGACTTGCCGGCGCCGTTCTGGCCGACGATGCCGACGGTTTCGCCGGCGCGGATGCTGAAGTTCACATCGCGAAGCACCCAGTGTTCTTCTGCCGGCTCCAGCGGCACGCCGAACCACGACAGCGCGCGTAGCCATTCGCTGCTCCACTTCCGATAGGCCTTGCCCAGGCCAGTGACTTGCAAGGAACCATTCATAGCACGTCCACCATTTCCGGGCTCGCTCGACGAAACATGACCAACCCCGCGACGAGCATCAACAACGACGCGATCACCAGATAGGCCAGCTCATGGAAAAGCGGTGGCTTGTTGAAGACCAAAACGTTCTGGTAGCTGGTCACCAGGGGATAAAGCGGATTATAGGCGAACAGGCGCCGATAACTCTCGGGCAGAATGGTCAGCATGTACACCACCGGCGTCATCCAGAACAGCGCCTGCAGCACCACCGGGACTACCTGCGCAATGTCGCGCATGAAGGTATTGAGGATGCCCAGGATCATGCCCAGGGAAAGCGCGAAGATCAGGGTGATCAGGATCAGCACTGGCAGCCATATCACCTGCGTTCCCGGCATGTGCCCAAGCATGGCAAACACGCCAAAGATCGCCAACAGCAACAGCATGTTATTGACCAGCATGGTGCCGCCTGCGATCAACGGCAGGCAGATCCGCGGAAACGACATCTTCTTCAACAGATTACCGTTTTCCACGAACAGGTTGCAGCATTTGTTGATGGTTTCCGAAAACAGTGACCATGCCAGCGTGCCGGCCATCAGATACAGCGAATACGCATATTTGTTGTCCACGCCCGGCAGCTTGGCCGACAGCACTTCAGACAGAATCAAGGCGAAGATCAGCACCTGCGCAAGCGGATGGATGATCATCCACAGGCCGCCCAGCTTGCTGCGCACGAACCGCGAACGCAGTTCGGACTTTATCGAGGAAAAAATGAAGAACCGATAGGCCCAGATAGCCCTCAGCATGCCCAACATGGAGTTACCTCGTGATCGAAAGCGGCGTGATGAATCATTGGATGTGTTGAAAGGTCTGCAACGATCGCAACCTGGTGATCATCGCGGCAGCGGCGGCATTCGCGCTCATCAGGGTGGAGATCGTGTGTTGCGCGCGCTGCCCCTTGCGGCGTGCAAGCTCGGGCGACGCGACCAGGCGCGCCATCCAATCGGCGGCCACGTCGACGTCCGCGTCGGCCCACTGCCCGTCCTGGACGTGCGGATACTGGCCCTGCTCCACCGGAATCAACCGGAAAGGCACCAGGCAACTATTCTCATCGTCCATGAAATCCAGATTACCGGACCAGCCCGTCCCGATGACCGGCTTGCCGAGCGCCATGGTTTCGGCGAGCCCCAGGCCCAAACCCTCCGCACGATGCAGCGATACGTAGGCATCGACGCTGCGCTGCAGCGCGCAGACCTGAGCATCGCTCAGGATCTGATCGCGCAAGAGGATACGGGCGTCGCCCTGCGAGTGACGGCGAAGCTCCGCCAACAGCGCCGGGTGGCGGTGGCCGTTGCTGGTCTTGATCAGCAGTTGTACCCGCGCGGCCGGATCGGGAAACGCCCTCTTGAACGCCGCAATTACCGCAAACGGATTCTTGCGATGGATCGACGAGTTGAAATCGAAGCTGCACAGGAACACGAAGGCGTCGTCCTGCAGATCGAAGCACGACCGCGGCAATGTCAGGTCGAGCGCCTGGGGAATCGGGTGCGGGATGCGGACCACAGGCTTATCGGTCGCGCGACGAAACGCGCGTTCAACGAATGCCGTCGCGACCCAAATTTCATCGACCTGTGCGACCACCTGCATCCAGTCCGCGGGGATGCTGTCCAGTTCCCAGAACCAGAAACCGATGGTATAGGCCGCCACTGGCAGCGACGGCCGGACCTGCGCGAAATGATCCGGATTGACGAAAACCAGATTGATCGGATGCGATGCCGCGCCCCCCATGAACGACACGAGGCTGCGATCGTCGCAGGCATGTGGGATGGCGATGCCGGCATCGTTGAGGCTGAGCGGATAACCCGCCTGCAGCAAGGCGCGCGCATACTGCCGCGCGCTCTGCCCCAGCCCGAACTGGCCGTATAGGTAGCCATAGAGGTTCAGCCCCGGCCCCAGCGTCGCATCCGCTGCGGGAAACGCCGGCGGCCGCTCCGGCCCCGATGCCGCCTGCACTGTGTCCAGCACACCCGCGAAGCGCATCGGCGCCATCTGTCTGGACAGGCGCCACTCGCGCAGCCGGGCGCACGCTTTCGCGAGCGGAACCCGCAGGTCGCCGCCCACGGCACGCAACAGGCGTCTCACCATGTCGTGGTACACGCCGGACGCGTCGTGCCGCCCAGTGACCCGACATGCGTCACTGCAATGCCCTGCCCAGATCGGCCCGCAAATCCCCCACATCCTCCACCCCCACGCTCAACCGCACCAGCGCATCGCTGATGCCGAGCTGCTCGCGGCGTGCGACCGGCACCGAAGCATGGGTCATCACCGCAGGATGGTTGACCAGGCTCTCCACGCCGCCCAGCGATTCGGCCAGGGTGAACAGCTTGGTGCGCTCGCAGAAGCGCTTGGCCGCGTCGAAGCCGCCCTTGAGCACGATCGAGACGATGCCGCCGTAGCCGCTCATCTGCCGGCCGGCCAGGGCGTGCTGCGGGTGCGAGGGCAGGCCCGGGTAGATCACCTTCTCCACTGCCGGGTGCGTCTCCAGCCACTGCGCCAGCGCCAGGGCGTTGTCGCAGTGCGCGCGCATGCGCAGCGGCAGGGTCTTCAGCCCGCGCAGGGCCAGGAAGCTGTCGAACGGGCCCTGCACGCCGCCCACCGAGTTCTGCAGGAAGGCCAGTTGCTCGGCCAGTTCGGCGTTGTCGCCGACCACGGCCATGCCGCCGACCATGTCCGAGTGGCCGTTGAGGTACTTGGTCGCCGAATGCACCACGATGTCCGCGCCCAGCGCCAGCGGCCGCTGCAGCAGCGGCGAGGCGAAGGTGTTATCGACCACCACCAGCAGACCGTGCTTGCGCGCGATCGCGGCGATCGCGGCGATATCGACGATCTTCAGCATCGGATTGGTCGGGGTCTCGATCCACACCATCTTCGTGGTCGGGCGGATCGCCGCCTCGAACGCGGCCGGGTCGGTCAGGTCGACGAAACCGAACTCCAGCGCGGCGGTGCGCTTGCGCACGCGCTCGAACAGGCGGTAGCTGCCGCCGTACAGGTCGTCCATCGCAATGACGTGGCTGCCGCTGTCCAGCAGTTCGATCACCGTGGCCGTCGCCGCCATGCCCGAGGCGAAGGCGAAGCCGCGGCTGCCGCCTTCCAGGGCCGCCACGCAACGCTCGTAGGCGAAGCGGGTCGGGTTGTGGGTGCGCGAGTACTCGAAGCCCTGGTGCTCGCCGGGGCTGGACTGGGCGTAGGTGGAGGTCGCGTAGATCGGCGGCATCACCGCGCCGGTGGACGGGTCCGGGTGCTGTCCGCCATGGATGGCCAGGGTCGCCAGCGCCAGCGCGGGGCCGTCGCCATGGGGATTCGACGTGTTGTCCGTCATGTGGGGTTACCGGAAAAGGGGCGTGATTCTAGCAGTGCGGTCTGAACGGCCCCATGCAGCACGGGGCCGCGCCGGCCGCAGGGATTACTGCACCCGGCGGCGCAGATAGTTGAGCAGGTCGATCCGGGTGATCAGGCCGAGGAAGGCGCCCTCGTTCATCACGATGGCGACCTGGCCACGGTCGAACACCGGCAGCAGGGCCTCGATCGGCGATTTGACGTCCAGCCGGTCGAGCTTGCTGACCATGGCCGTGGCCACGGGGTCGCGGAACCGCGCTTCATCGCCGTATACATGCAACAAGACGTCGCTTTCGTCGACGATGCCGACCAGTTGGTCGCCTTCCATCACCGGCAGCTGCGACACGTCGTACAGCTTCATGCGCTGATAGGCGGTGGTCAGCAGGTCCTTGGGGCCGACCACCACCGTGTCGCGCTGGCTGTAGGGGCGCAGGATCAGGTCGCGCAGGTCGCCGTGCTGCGGGCGCTCCAGGAAGCCGTTGTCCAGCATCCAGTAGTCGTTGTACATCTTCGACAGATACTTGTTGCCGGTGTCGCAGACGAACACCAGTACGCGCTTGGGCTCGGTCTGTGCGCGGCAGTACTTCAGCGCCGCCGCCAGCAGGGTGCCGGTGGAGGAGCCGCCAAGGATGCCCTCCTTGGCCAGCAGTTCCCGCGCGGTGTGGAAGCTCTCGGCGTCACTGATCGAATAGGCCTTCTTGACCCGGGTGAAATCGGAGATCGCCGGCAGGAAATCCTCGCCGATGCCTTCCACCAGCCAGCTGCCGGACTTCTCGCTGACCGTGCCCTGCTCGATGTACTCGGTCAGGATCGAGCCGACCGGGTCGGCCAGGACCAGTTCGGTGTGCGGCGAGGCGGCGGCGAAGGCGCGCGACAGGCCGGTCATGGTGCCGGAGCTGCCGCAGCCGAACACGATCGCGTCCAGCCGGCCGTCCATCTGCCGCAGGATCTCCGGGCCGGTGCCGAACTCGTGCGCGGCCGGGTTGTCGGGGTTGCCGAACTGGTTGATGAAGTAGGCGCCCGGGGTCTCGGCGGCGATGCGCGCGGCCAGGTCCTGGTAGTACTCGTGGTGGCCCTTGGCCACGTCCGAGCGGGTCAGCACCACCTCGGCGCCCATCGCCTTGAGGTTGAAGATCTTTTCCCGGCTCATCTTGTCCGGCACCACCAGGATCAGCTTGTAGCCCTTCTGCTGGGCGACCAGGGCCAGGCCGATGCCGGTGTTGCCGGCGGTGCCCTCGACCAGCACCGCGCCGGGCTTGAGATCGCCGCGGCGCTCGGCCGCCTCGATCATCGACAGGCCGATCCGATCCTTGATCGAGCCGCCGGGATTGGCGCTCTCCAGCTTCAGGTACAGCTCGCACACCCCGGTGTCGAGCTTGCTGGCCTTGACGATGGGGGTGTCGCCGATCAGGTCGAGTACGGAGGAGTGAATGGCCATCGGGTCCGAATGCGTCGCGCCGCGGCAGCGGCTGGACCGGGCATTATCCGCGCTCGGGGAGGGAAAGTCAGAGAATGCGCGCGGCAGAGACGAAAAAAGCCGCGGTCGCGGCTTTCGGAGGGGATGACGCGGACGGTGGCAAGCCGACGAGGAGGCCAGCCACCGCCCGCGACAAGAGGGAATAGTACGGTCAGTGCGGCTTCTGCTCGTAAAGGCGCAGCAGCTTTTCCTTGGCGGCGAGCTTTTCGCGCTTCATCTGCGCCAGGGTGACATCGTCGATCGGCAGCACGCCGAGCTCGGCGTCCATGCACTTCTTGTCCAAGGTCTTGTGGCGCTGGTAGAGCTGCTTGAACTCCGGATCGGACTTGATCAACGCGTCGATTTCGGTCTGCGGTTGCCCTTCGAACATAGGAATAGCCTCCTTCAGCTAGAAACAAGAACGCCCCGGCCGCTGCGGCACGGGGCGTTGCCTGGGAGCGGAAGCGCGCGAGCCGCCGGCTGCACCGCCACAACGCCTGGAACCGCGGTTCCTGCGGCGTCGGACTGCGGTACGTGCCACTGCGTCATCGGCTCGAACTCCTCCGTTGGCACCAGGCGGCGGGAGTGCCGCCTGGACTACCGACCCTACGCCTCCCCACCGCCGCGGACAAGAGAAGCAGGCCCGCTTTGTCGCATTCAGTTGCTCGGCGCTCAGGCCCAGGGAAAAACCCCGTTAAACGCCGCCGCGCAGGGGCACGACACGGCTCAGGGCGCGATCACCACTTCGGCCGAACGGGCCTTGGTCGAGGGCCCCTTCTTGCCGACCGCCTGCACCCGGTTGGCGGCGACGCCGCCGCCGACCAGGGCCGCGCGCAGGGCATCGGCGCGCTTCTGCGCCACCCCGGCGTCGGTGTCGTAGGCCTCGACCCGCACCTTGCCCTTGCTGATCTGCAGGTACTGCGACAGGGCCTTGGCCTGATTCGCGGCATCGCCCGACAGCGCCGCCTTGCCGGCGCCGAAGGCCGCGCCGGAGAAGGTGAAGACCTCCCCACGGCCCTCGAAGCGCGAGGCCGGCAGCTTGGTGCCGGCGACCAGTTCGGCCTCCTCGCGCGCCAGCTTGGCCGACTTCTGCTGGGCGGCGCTGAGCTTGGCGGTCTGCTGACCGGCGACGCTGGCCAGCGCCGCATCCGCATCTGCCCGTGCGGCCTGCTCGGCCTCGGCCGCCTGACGCAGGCTCTCGGCCTCCTCGGCCTGGATCTGCGCCTGCACGCGCAGTCGCTCGGCCTCCTGCCGGGCCCGCGCGGCCTCGCGGCGGCTGGCCTCGATCAGCAGGTCGCTGCGGGTCTTCTCCAACTGGTCGACCTGACGACGGGCGATCTCGGCACGGGCCATGGTTTCGGCGATCTCGACCCGGCGCTCGGCCAGGTAGCGCGCTTCGTCGCGCTCCTTGCGCTTGGCGTTGGCGAAGTTGGCCACCGCCTGCTGCGCCTGCAGGCGCTCGTAGGCGGCGACATCGGCGTTGAGCGGATCGGCCTGCAGCGCCACCAGGCGCTGGTTGAGCACGGCCAGTTCCGGGTCGTCGGCGGCCATCGCGCCCAGCGGCGCGAGCAGCAGGACCAGTAGGGCCAGGCGGCGCATTCCGTGCAGGGCGCGGCTCATGGACGGCCCTCCCCGGTACCCAGGGTCTGTTGCAGCTGGGCCACCTCGGCCTGACGCTGCTTCAACTGTGCATTGGCCACCGCCTCCTCGCTGCGCGCGCGGGCCAGGTCGGCATCGGCGGCCACGCGCAGGGCCAGCTGCGGCGCGGTCTTGCGCTGGCGGCGGTCGAGCGCGGCCTGTTGCGCCTGCTCCAGGCCCTGGCGGGCACTGGCGAGCAGGTCCGGCGCGTACTGGTCGGCATCGGCCTGGACCGCACGCTGCACCGCCTGCTGCGCGGACAGCAGCTCCGGCGAAGCCACCTGGGCGAACGCGGCCGGCGCGGCGAACAACGCCAATGCGCAGGCCATCACATACTGCTGACAACGGAAGTGTGCGAAGCTAGTTTTCATCTAGGGGGGCCGTGGACGGAGACGTCGGTCACGGCCATTGTCGGAAGCCTGTGGCGCGCTTGCAACGGGCGATTGCGGATCGTTGGGGAACCATTGCGCATGGATATCGGCTATTTCCTGAAGCTGATGACCGAAAAGAACGCCTCGGACATGTTCCTGACCACAGGAGCACCGGTCTATATCAAGATCGAAGGCAAGCTGTACCCGCTCGGCGCCACCGGCCTGCCGCCGGGCATGGTCAAGAAGATCGCCTACTCGTTGATGGACGAGGGCCAGGTGCCGCAGTTCGAGCGGGAGCTGGAATTGAACATGGCCATCGCCCTGCAGGACGCCGGGCGCTTCCGCGTCAACGTGTTCAAGCAGCGCGGCGAGGTTGGCATGGTGATCCGCGCGATCCGCAGCAAGATCCCCAGCATCGAGGAACTGCACCTGCCGCAGGTGCTCAAGGACGTGATCATGACCCCGCGCGGACTGGTCCTGGTGGTCGGCTCCACCGGCTCGGGCAAGTCCACCTCGCTGGCGTCGATGATCGACTACCGCAACAGCACCACCACCGGGCACATCCTCACCATCGAGGACCCGATCGAGTACCTGCACAAGCACAAGATGTCCATCGTCAACCAGCGCGAGGTCGGCCTGGACACCCACGCCTTCCACAACGCACTGAAGAACGCGATGCGCGAGGCGCCGGACGTGATCCTGATCGGCGAGATCCTGGACGCGGAGACCATGGAGGCGGCCATCGCCTTCGCCGAGACCGGACATCTGTGCCTGGCCACCCTGCACTCCAACAACGCCGACCAGACCATCGAGCGCATCCTCAACTTCTTCCCCGAGAGCGCGCACAAGAACGTGCTGATGAACCTGTCGTTGAACCTGCGCGCGGTGATCTCGCAGCGCCTGGTCAAGGACAGCAGCGGCCGCCGCCGGCCGGCCTCGGAAGTGCTGCTGAACACGCCGATGATCCGCGACCTGCTGCGCCGTGGCCAGGTCCACGAGATCAAGCAGGCGATGGAGGAGTCGCTGGAGGAAGGCATGGAGACCTTCGACCAGTGCCTGTTCCGCATGGTCAAGCAGGGCCAGATCAATCAGGAGGAAGCGCTGCGCGCGGCCGACTCGCGCGACGGCCTGGCCCTGAAGTTCCGCCTGTCCGAAGGCGGCAGCGGCGAGCACGATCCCTACGCCGACTACGACAGCGGCCCCAGCGCCGCGCCGCGGATCACCCACGGCTTCGTCTGAGGCGTCGCCGTGTTGTCGTAGGCACGGCTTCAGCCGCGACCGGAGGTTCGCAGACGCCTGGTCGCATTGGTCCCGCAGCGACGGCGGGAACGGCGGACCGGAGGCCCAGCGGCGGTCGCCGCGGGTCGCCCTTGCGCGGACAAACGCCACTTCCACGCAACTGCGCGTCGGGACTGAAGTCCCTCCCACAGTGCGCCCAGCGAGTGCGCCGCAAGCGCGTGTGGAAGCGACTTCCGTTGCGACGCGTGAAGGCCGAAGTGTCCGAAAAACTGCCGTCGGGACTGAAGTCCCTCCCACAGTGCGCCCAGCGAGTGCGCCGCAAGCGCGTGTGGAAGCGACTTCCGTTGCGACACGTGAAGCCGAAGTGTCGGGAAAACTGCACCTCCCACATCCTCATGCTCACCGGTGCGGCAGGGGCTGGTGGCCGACTGGCAGCAGCGGATGCCCGGTCGCGGCTGAAGCCGCTCCTGCGACGATAGTTCCAGCTTACTGCGCGTCGGGCTGGCGTTCCGGGCGCGCCGCGTCGAATGCCGGCAGCGCCAGGCAGGCGCGCTCGATCCGCTCCAGGGTCGGGTAGGCCTGCAGATCCACGCCGAAGCGGCGCGCGTTGTAGAGCTGCGGCACCAGGCAGCAGTCGGCCAGGCCCGGCTGCTCGCCGTGGCAGAAGCGTCCGGTGTCGGGCGACTCGGCCAGCAACTGCTCCAGCGCATCGAAGCCGGTCTGCATCCAGTGCCGCATCCACTCTTCGCGCTCGGGTTGCGGCACGTTCCAGGCGCTCTCGAAGAACTGCGTCACGCGCAGGTTGTTGAGCGGGTGGATGTCGCAGGCGATCAGTTGCGCCAGGCCGCGCACGCGGGCGCGATCGATCGGCGCGTCCGGCAGCAGCGGCGGCTCCGGCCAGCGCTCGTCCAGGTACTCCAGGATCGCCAGCGATTGGCGGATCGGCTGGCCCTCGTGGCACAGGGTCGGCACCAGTTCCTGCGGGTTCAACCGCGCATATTCCGGCGAGTGCTGCTGTCCGCCGTCGCGCACCAGGTGCACCGGCAGCGACTGGTAGGCCAGACGCTTGAGCTCCAGCCCGATGCGCACCCGGTACGCGGCGCTGGAGCGCCAGTAGGTGTAGAGCTGCAGTGCCTCGTCCATGCCCGCCTCCGTCTGCGCAATCGACAACGATACCGGTGGACACCCGGGCTGCGGCGCCGCCGGTCGCCCCGGCACCGCCGCCGGCCGGGTCAGGGCAGCGGCGCCTGCTCGATGCGCTGCTCGATCGCGCCGAAGATGCTCACTCCGTCACGGTCCAGCATCTCGATCCGCACCACGTCGCCGAAGGACATGTACGGCGTGCTCGGCTTCCCGTCGCGCAAGGTTTCCACGGTGCGCTGTTCGGCGAAGCAGGAGGCACCGCGCGTGGTGTCCTGGTTGGCGATGGTGCCCGAGCCGACCACCGCGCCGGCCGCCAGCGGCCGGGTCTTGGCCGCGTGCGCGACCAGCTGCGCGAAATCGAACTGCATGTCCTCGCCCGCCTCGGGCGCGCCGAACCAGGCGCCGTTGATGTGGGTCAGCAGCGGCAGGTGCACCTTGTTGCCCTGCCAGGCCTCGCCCAGTTCGTCGGGAGTGACGAACACCGGCGACAGCGCCGAACGCGGCTTGGACTGCACGAAGCCGAAGCCCTTGGCCAGTTCCGGCGGAATCAGGTTGCGCAGCGACACGTCGTTGACCAGGCCGATCAGCTGGATATGCGCGGCGGCCTGCGCCGGGCTGACCGCCATCGGCACGTCGTCGGTGACCACCACGATCTCGGCTTCCAGGTCGATGCCGTAGTCCTCGCTGACCACCTTGACCGCATCGCGCGGGCCGTAGAAGCCGGCGCTGACCGCCTGGTACATCAGCGGGTCGGTGTAGAAGCTCTCCGGCACCTCGGCGCCGCGCGCGCGGCGCACGCGCTCGACGTGCGGCAGGTAGGCGCTGCCGTCGAGGAACTCGTAGGCGCGCGGCAGCGGTGCCGCCAGCGCGGCCATGTCCAGGTCGAACTGGCCGTCGGCGCTGCCGTCGTTGAGCGACTCGGACAGCGCGTTCAGGCGCGGGGCGAGGTTGCTCCAGTCCTCCAGCGCGCGCTGCAGGGTCGGCGCGATGCCGGTGGCGCGCACGGCGCGGGTCAGATCGCGGGACACGACGATCAGGGTGCCGTCGCGACCGCCTTCCTTCAGAGAACCTAGCTTCATGTCCGTCCAGTGCTGGGGGCTGAGCCGGCGATTGTACGGCCAGACGCCGGCTTGGTTTCAACTGAAACGGACCCGGATTTTGTGCGGCGCGCCAATTCAGGTACACTGCGCCGGTCTGCATGCGGCCGTCCGTTTCCCTCAGGGACCGCCGGCGAGGCCAGGATCGCAACGATCCGACTCGCCCGCCCCGCCCGACGCCTTTCGTGGTGCCGACGAACCCCAGCCTCGCGCTGCGGGTTGATCCACCCTCTCGCAGCGCGGTTCACGGGAACGCTCCGAGCCTCACCTTCTTGCGCCTGCGCGCCGGGTCCGTCCCGGCGTCGGCGCGTTATCCGGAGCATTCTCATGTCGTTCGAATCCCTGGGCCTTGCGCCCTTCCTGCTGCGCGCGTTGGCCGAGCAGGGCTACGAAACCCCCACCCCGATCCAGGCGCAGGCCATTCCCGTCGCCCTGGAAGGCCATGACCTGATGGCCGGCGCGCAGACCGGCACCGGCAAGACCGCCGCGTTCGGCCTGCCGCTGCTGCAGCACCTGGGCACTTCGCCGCAGTCGGTGGGCCCCGGCCCGCGCAAGCCGCGCGCGCTGATCCTGACCCCGACCCGCGAACTGGCCACCCAGGTCCACGACAGCCTGCGCGGCTACAGCAAGTACCTGCGCATCCCCAGCACCACCATCTACGGCGGCGTGGGCATGGGCAACCAGCTCGACGCGCTGCGCCGCGGCGTGGACCTGCTGATCGCCTGCCCGGGCCGCCTGCTCGACCACCTCGAGCGCCGCAGCGTGGACCTGTCGGGCATCGAGATCCTGGTGCTGGACGAAGCCGACCGCATGCTCGACATGGGCTTCCTGCCGTCGATCAAGCGCATCCTCGCCAAGCTGCCCAAGCAGAACCGGCAGACCCTGCTGTTCTCGGCCACCTTCGAGGAAGGCATCAAGCAGCTGGCCCGCGAGTTCATGCACGACCCGCAGGAAATCCAGGCCACCCCGAGCAACACCGTGGCCGACACCATCACCCACCGCGTGCATCCGGTGGACGGTGCGCGCAAGCGCGAACTGCTGCTGCACCTGCTGGCCGCCGACTCGCGCAAGCAGACCCTGGTGTTCGCCCGCACCAAGCACGGTGCCGACAAGCTGACCATGTTCCTGGACAAGTCCGGGCTGAAGACAGCGGCGATCCACGGCAACAAGAGCCAGGGCCAGCGCCTGCGCGCATTGAGCGACTTCAAGGCCGGCCGCATCACCGTGCTGGTGGCGACCGACATCGCCGCGCGCGGCATCGACATCGACCAGCTGCCCAAGGTCATCAACTACGACCTGCCGATGGTCGCCGAGGACTATGTGCACCGCATCGGCCGCACCGGCCGCAACGGTTCGACCGGTGAAGCAATTTCGCTGGTGGCGCAGGACGAGGCCAAGCTGCTGCGCGCGATCGCACGCCTGCTCAAGCGCGAGATGGACATCCGCGACGTGCCGGGCTTCGAGCCGGTCACGCCGATCCGCTGGGGCAACAACAACCCGCCGGACGAGCGTCCGGGCGGCCAGCGTCCGCCGCGTCGCGGCAGCCACGCCCGTCGCGGCCATGGCGATGCGCCGGCGCACGCGCATGCGCACGCCGGCAGCAAGAAGCCCGGCGGCAGCCACGCCGACGGCGCCCGCCGCCAGGGCCAGGGCCGCCGCCACGGCAACGGCGGCGGCAACCGCCCCGCCGCGCCGCGCTGATCCGTCCGCGGCCACGCGCTGCGCACGCACTCGGGCCGCCCTTCGGGGCGGCCTTTTTTGTCCGCTCCACCCGGCATCGCGCATGTCGCGACACCCTGCCGCACGACGGCGCCGTCGTCGTCGCGCGGCGCCGGCAGCCCGCCATGCCGCTCCACCCCTGACCGTACAATGCTCCCCATGGATATCTTCAAAGTCTTCACCCTCGAAGCCGCGCATCGCCTGCCCAACGTACCGCCCGGCCACAAGTGCGCGCGCCTGCACGGGCATTCGTTCCGCATCGAGCTGCACGTCAGCGGCGAACCTGGCGCCGAGAGCGGCTGGGTCATGGATTTCGGCGACATCAAGGCGGCGTTCCGCCCGCTCTACGACCAGCTCGACCACCACTACCTCAACGACATCGAGGGCCTGGACAATCCCACCAGCGAGCGTCTGGCGGTGTGGATCTGGGACCGGCTCAAGCCGGTGTTGCCGCTGCTGAGCGAAGTGGTGGTGCACGAAACCTGCACCTCCGGCTGTCGCTATCGCGGGCCGGGTTGAAGAAGGCCAGGAATGGGGAATGGGGATTCGGGAATCGTAAGAGCGGCACCGCGCCGGCTGAGGGTTTGCGTGCAGCCCGCCTTGCGTCGTTGCGCGCATCTGGCGCTTTCCAGGCCCGCAGAGGCGTCCGGCAAGGGCTGGCGGAATTGCGCCAAGTAATTGATCAGAAAAGCAGTTTGAACGAATCCTGAGCGGCTTCAGAAAATTTTGTTGCATCGCAGCAGAATGAGCGTATGTTGCACTGCAACAGCAGTCGGCATTCCAACGGAGTTGCATGATGTCCGCTCAATTCAACGATCAGTTCAGCAGCTACACCCAGCAGTTCGCCGCCGCCGCGGCGCGTGCCAACCGCCTGGCGCTGGAGAGCGCCGAGAGCGTGTTCGGCGTGCAGTTGAAGACCTTCGAGAAGAACGTGTCGGCCACCACCGGCTTCCTCGGCGAACTGACCGAGGCGCGCGATCTGGGCACCGTGCAGGCGCTGTGGCCGAAGGGCCTGCAGATCGCCCGCGACAACTTCGAGCGGCTGGCCACGGCCAACCAGGAAGTGTTCGGCCTGGGCCTGAAGGCCTCCGAAGCCATCGGCCAGCTCGCCAAGCACCAGTTCGAAGCGGCGACCGAACAGGCCGCGCCGAAGGCCAAGCCCGCCGCCAAGTAACACTAGTTTTCGACGTCGCTGCGGTTCGCTGCCCGACGCACGCTCGGTCTGCATGGGTCCCTCCCCCCGTGCAACCCAAGGCCCGGTAGATCCCTCCCTCTACCGGGCCTTTTTTATGGGCGGGATTCGGGAGTGGGGATTGGGGATTGGTTGATCGCGTGCGTCTTGGCGTTCCTGCCTTTCCTGATGAGAGAGGCTTCAGCTCCGGTGCTTTGCTAGGAGCCGGTAGATCGCCTCTTCGACCGGGCTTCTCCATGCGCTTGCTTCGGGAGTGAAACCCGGCATTCGGGATCAGCCCATCTTGCGGATCCTGGACGTCCTGATCTTGTGGGAGGGGCTTCAGCCCCGACGCGGCATCGGTCAGGCGTCGGGACTGAAGTCCCTCCCACAAAAGCCGGCAGCGCAGTGCCACCGGCAGTTGCTCAGCCGGGCGACATGCCCGCCCACGGCTGCAGTTCCGCCGCCAACTGCTCGGCCTGCGGTTGCGGCCGGTACGGCAGGCGCCCCCAGCACGGCATCGGCAGGCGCGCGCGCAGCATCGCCATGTTGTCGTCGATGCGCTCCATCGCCGGGTCGATCTCGTTGCCGATCCAGCCGATGCACTGCAGGCCGTCGGCGGCGATCGCCGCGGCGCTGAGCCGCGCGTGGTTGAGGCAGCCCAGGCGCAGGCCGACCACCAGCACCACCGGCAGCCGCAGCGCGCGCGCCAGATCGGCTTGATCCAGCGTCGCCGACAGCGGCGCCGCCCAGCCGCCGACGCCTTCCACCACCACCACGTCGGCCTGCGCGCGCAGGCGGTCGAACGCGGCCGCGATCGGCGCCAGCTCCAGCTGCACGCCGGCATCGGCGGCGGCCAGTTCCGGCGCCAACGGCAGCGGCAGCGCGTACGGATTGAGATCGTCATAGGCCGGCCGCGGCGCGCTCGCCTCCTGCAGCGCCAGCGCGTCCTCGTTGCGCCAGCCGTCGGCCTCGCGCGCGCAGCCGCTGGCCACCGGCTTCATGCCCACCGCGCGCTGGCCGCGCGCGCGCAGGGCGTGCAGCAGCGCGGTGCTGGCGATGGTCTTGCCGATGCCGGTATCGGTGCCGGTGACGTAGAAGGCGGGAACAGCCATGCGAAACCCTGTCGGTTGGCCGGCGGGACGCGCGGCGGCGCGCAGGATAGCCGGGTGCGTCGCGCGCGTCAGCCGCCGCGGTGCCGGCGGACGCAGTGCGCTGCTAGACTCGCGCGATGTTCGCCTCGTCCTCGCTCACCGGCAGCAAGCCGGAACAGTACGCCCAGTTGCTCGACCAGGCCCGTGCCCTGGTCGCCGGGGAGCCCGACCGCATCGCCAATGCCGCCAACCTGGCCGCGCTGGTGTACCACGCGCTGCCGCGGCTGAACTGGGTCGGTTTCTACTTCTACGACGGCAAGGAACTGGTGGTCGGCCCGTTCCAGGGCCTGCCCGCGTGCGTGCGCATTCCGCTGCACAAGGGCGTGTGCGGCGCGGCCGCCAGCAGCGGCCAGACCCAGCGCATCGACGACGTGGAGGCGTTCCCCGGGCACATCGCCTGCGATGCGGCCTCGCGGTCGGAACTGGTGGTGCCGCTGCTGCGCGACAGTGCGCTGGTCGGCGTGTTCGACCTGGACAGCCCCGACCTCGCCCGCTTCGACGCCGACGACCAGCGCGGCCTGGAAGCGATCGCCCAGGTCTTCGTCGACAGCCTGCGATGAGTACCACCAAGCTGCGCAACATCGGCCCCAAGAGCGCGGCCTGGCTGCGCCAGGTCGGCGTGCGCACGCAGCAGGACCTGGAGGCGGCCGGCGCGGTCGGCGCCTTCGTCAAGGTCAAGCGCGCCGGCTTCAAGCCCAGCCTCAACCTGCTGTATTCGCTGGAAGGCGCGCTCAGCGGCTGCCACTGGCAGGAACTGTCCGAGGCACGCCGCGCGCAGTTGCTGGGCGAACTGGAGATCGCAACGGCGGCGCTGCCGGCGCAGCGCGGCCTGCCGGTCGCTGGGCCGGTGGCGACCACCCACTTCGACCGCGACGACACGCGCGACGACGCTGCCGACGGCGCCTACGCGCAGGACACGCACGACACGCCGATGGGCGACCGGCACGGCGACGACGACGGCCACGGCACTCACGCCGACTGAGCCGCGCAGCCAGCGGCGATCGCGTACAATCGCGCCGCTTCAAGGTGACCCACCGGCTCGGGCCAGCGGGTTGAAACGGGAAGCCGGTGCGTCTTGCGACAAGGCCGGCGCTGCCCCCGCAACGGTAAGCGATCCGCGCTGACGACCTGCGCCACTGTGCCCTGGGCATGGGAAGGCGTCGCAGCCGGGAGGTCCGCCTCCCTGATCGCCAGCCCGGAGACCGGCCTTGCAGTTCACTGGTTGCGATGCGGAGGGCGTCGCGGCGTGCCGCGCCGTGTCCGGCGCCGTCCGCTTGCACCTTCCGTTCGCGACTCCCTTGCCGTCACAGCGCGCAGCCGCGCGCCGGAGTTGCCACCCATGTCGTCCCGCCTGCTTTCGGTCGCGATCGCGTCCGCCCTGTCCCTGCCCGCGCTGGCCCACGCCGCCGATGCCGCCACCGACCTCGACCAGGTCCTGGTCACCGCCACCCGCACCCAGATTTCCGTGGAGGACAGCGTGGTGCCGGCGCAGGTCATCGACCGCGCCGAGATCGAGCGCAGCCAGGCCACGTCGCTGGCGCAACTGCTGCAGGGCCGCGCCGGCATCGGCGTCTCCAACCAGGGCGGCCTGGGCAAGCTGACCACGCTGAACCTGCGCGGCAGCGAATCGGACCACGTGCTGGTGCTGGTGGACGGCGTGCGCATCGGCTCGGCCAGCGCCGGCCTGGCCGCGTTCCAGGACCTGCCGCTGAGCCAGATCGAGCGCATCGAGATCGTGCGCGGCCCGCGCTCGAGCCTGTACGGCTCTGACGCGATCGGCGGCGTCATCCAGATCTTCACCCGCCGCGGCGGCCAGGGCTTCCAGCAGAACCTGAGCCTGGGCGGCGGCAGCCATGGCCTGCGCGAGGCCGGCGCCGGCTTCAGCAACCGCGGCGAGCGCGGCTGGCTGGCCGTGCAGGGCGGCTACCAGAAGACCGACGGCATCAATGCCTGCAACGGCTCGGCCACGCTGTTCGCCGGCTGCTTCGTCGACCAGCCCGACCGCGACGGCTACCGCAACGTCTCGCTGAGCGCGCGCGGCGGCTACGCGCTGACCGACACGCTGCGCATCGAAGGCCAGGCGCTGAACATCGACAGCCGCAACGAGTACGACGGCGACGCGCTGTTCGCCGGCAACGAGGCCGACAACACCCAGCAGGTGTTCAGCGGCAAGCTCGACTGGACGCCCTCCGATCGCCTGCACATGGCCGCGCAGCTGGGCCGCAACGTCGACGACGCCGACAGCTACTACCGTGCGCCGGGCGCACGCACCCGCAGCTTCGTCAGCACCTTCGACAGCCGCCGCGACACCGCCGCGCTGCAGGGCGACATCACCCTGGCCGAAGGCCATCTGCTCAGCGTCGGCAGCGACTGGCAGCGCGAGCACGTCGCCAGCAGCACCGCCTTCGACATCGACAGCCGCGACAACACCGGCGTGTTCGCCGAGTACCAGGGCCGCTTCGGCGCGCAGCAGGTGCAGGCCAGCGTGCGCAGCGACGACAACGAACAGTTCGGCGAGCACACCACCGGCAGCCTCGGCTGGGGCCTGGCGCTGGACCATGGCCTCAAGCTCACCGCCAGTGTCGGCACCGGCTTCAAGGCGCCGACCTTCAACGACCTGTACTACCCGTTCGCCGGCAACCCGGAACTGAAGCCGGAGCGCTCCAAGAGCGGCAACCTCGGCATTGCGCAGTATGCCGACAGCTGGAACTGGACCTTCAACGCCTACGAGACCCGGGTGAAGGACCTGATCTCCTACGACGCGGTCAGCTTCCTGCCGGTCAACGTGGACGAGGCGCGCATCCGCGGCGCCGAACTGACCGGCTATGCGTTGCTGGCCGGCTGGGAACTGTCGGCGCAGCTGAGCCACACCGACCCGCGCAACCGCAGCGACGGCGGCAACCGCGACAACTGGCTGGCGCGCCGCGCGCAGAACACCGCGCGTCTGGACGTGGACCGCGGCATCGGCCCGGTCAAGCTCGGCGTCAGCGTGTTCGGCAGCGGCCACCGCTTCGACGACGCGGCCAACCGCGTGCGCCTGGCGGGCTACGGCACCGTCGACCTGCGCGCGGAGTACGCGTTCACCCCGGACTGGACGCTGCAGGCCAAGGCCAGCAACGTGTTCGACCGCGACTACCAGACGGTGAACTGGTACAACCAGCCGGGTCGCGAATACGCGCTGACCCTGCGCTACGCGCCGGCAGCGCGCTGACGCCATGAGTCGCGCTGTGCCGGAAGGCATGGCGCGACGCGACAGCTCAGACATCACACCCGTCTTTTTCGTAGGAGCTGCTTCAGCCGCGATGGACTTTCCCGGGAAAGCCCATCGCGGCTGAAGCCGTTCCTACGAAAGGCGGCATGTGCGAACACACCGGATGTAGATGCGCGCATTCTCAAAGCAGACATGCGCGACGCATCGCGCACGTGGTCGCTCGCGATCAGGCCGCTGGCTGCCGAACGCAAACGGCCTCCCTCGTGCTCATGCATCGCGGCACAAACCTGACAGTTCAGCGACCGCTGCGCGCCCGGACCCTCACCCCAACCCCTCTCCCGGAGGGAGAGGGGCTTACTGCGTCATCGGCTGAAGCCGCTCCTGCAAGCGCATCCCGGTCTTTGCGCTACACCGCAGTGTTTGGATCGCCGTCGTATCAGCGCAGCTGCAGCAGCTCGCGCAAATCATCCATCAGCAACACCACGTCGGCCGTGGCCAGATCCAGATCGCGCGGATAGCCGTAACGCACCAGCGCCACCGGCATGCCGGCGGCGTGGCCGGCCTGCAGGTCGGTCCCCGAATCGCCGACCATCAGGCAGCGCGCCGGCGGCTGCGCGAACTGCTGCGCCAGGTGCAGCAGCGGCGCCGGGCTGGGCTTGCGCTCGGGCAGGCTGTCGCCGCCCAGCACCGCAGAGAACAGATCGGCCACGCCCAGATGGCGCAACAGCGGCGGCACCATCGCCGATGGCTTGTTGGTGCATAGCGCCAGCGTCACGCCATCCGCATGCAACTGCGTCAGCGCCTCGGCCGCACCCGGATACAGCCGCGGACTGCGCAATAGGCATTCGGCGTAGTGACGCATGAAGGTCGGCATCACCGTCTCGAGTGGCGTGGCGTCGCCGGCATGCCACCAGGCGCTCTCGACCAGTTTGCGCACGCCCTCGCCGATCCAGCCGAGCACGGTCGCCTCCGGCACGTGCGGCAGGCCGAAGTCGGCCAGGGTACGGTTCAGCGCCTCGGCGATGTCGGCGCCGCTGTCGACCAGGGTACCGTCCAGGTCGAACACCACCAATGCATAAGGAAATGTCATGTCGTGCCAACACAGGGGGACAAGTGCGCATTGTAGGTGGCGCAATGTCGGACGCGGTTGCGACGCGCGCGCGACGCGTGCTCTGCCTTCGCTGGCACGCGATTGCGACCACGCCACGCCCGCTACGGCAGCGCCGTGACGGCGACCGAGCGCGCGAACCGCGCTCACGCGATCCATCCCGGCCCGAGTCAACCGCTCGATCCCTGCGCTCGCGCGCACGACACCCGAGAACATCACCGGTTGGCGATCCCCACCCATGTTTCAATCCACGCATCCGTGAGGACGCGACCAGGTCGATCCGCGTGCCGGAGGATGAAGTCGCTGTTTCAACCCGAGCAGCATGCCCCTGTGGGAGGGACTTCAGTCCCGACGCGGGAGCGACGGCCAGGTTCTCGGCCTGCACCCACATCCCATGGTTGTTTCAACACACGCACGCGAGAGTGTGCGACCGCTGACGCTGTGCTTGCTGACCGACTCGATGTGCTTTCAATCCACGCCCCCGCAAGGGCGCGACACAGACCCGCCGTCGCCGCACCGTAACCCCAGGTGTTTCAATCCACGCACCGCTCAGGGCGCGGCGATAAAGGGTACGACAGTCTCCCGTGGCACACGTTCCCATGCAATCAGCCGGGAAGGCAGTCTCCCAGGCGACGCCACCGCCTCAACCGAACAAGCGCCCCTGCGCCTGCCCCGGCTCGCGCTCGTGGAAGCCGGACAGGCCGACGCCGACCAGGCGGTAGCGGGTGGATGCCGGCAGGTCCACCCGCTCGCGCAGCGCCAGGGCGATGTCGATCAAGGCCTGCAGCGAGTCCGGCGGCTGCTCCGGGGTGAAGCTGCGGGTGAGGATGCGGAACTGCGCGGTCTTCAGCTTCAGCACCACGGTGCGCGCGATGCGCTCGGTGCGGCGGGTGGCGTTCCAGGTCTTCTCGGCCAGTTGCCGGATCGCCGGCTCCAGCGCCTCCAGCGCCAGGTCTTCGGCGAAGGTGTCCTCGGAGGAGATCGACTGCACCGGCTGGTCCGATTCCACCGGGCGTTCGTCGATGCCGCGCGCGCGCTGGTACAGACGCAGGCCGAAGCTGCCGAAGCGCGCTTCCAGTTCCGCCTCGCTGCGCGCGCGCAGATCGCCGACGGTGGCGATGCCCAGTTCCGCCAGCTTGGCCTCCATCACCTTGCCCACGCCGGGCACCTTGTTCACCGGCAATGGCGTCAGGAACGCTTCCACGCGATGCGGTCGGATCACGAACTGGCCGTCGGGCTTGCGCCAGTCCGAGGCGATCTTGGCCAGGAACTTGTTCGGCGCGATCCCGGCCGAGGCGGTCAGTTCGGTTTCGGCGCGGATCTGCGCGCGGATGGTCTGGGCGATCTCGGTGGCGGTGCGCAATTCGCCCTTGGGCTCGGTGACGTCCAGATAGGCTTCGTCCAGCGAGAGAGGCTCGATCAGGTCGGTGTGGCGCTGGAATATCTCGCGCACCTGCCGCGACACCGCCTTGTAGCGGGCGAAATCCGGCGGCACGAAGATCGCGTCCGGGCACAGCCGCTCGGCACGCAGCGCCGGCATCGCCGAGCGCACGCCGAACACGCGCGCCTCGTAGGAGGCGGCGCACACCACCGAGCGCATGCCGCGCCAGGCCACCACCACCGGCTTGCCGCGCAGCGCAGGATCGTCACGCTGCTCCACGGACGCGTAGAACGCGTCCATGTCGACGTGAATGATCTTGCGCATCGACCCCATACCCTACGCCTGCGAACGGTGTGCGCATGATAAGCCCCGCGCTGCGCACGGACTGAGAATGCGCGCCTTGATCCGGCGCAGTGCGCGCGCCACCGCCGCTGCCGACACTACGCGTGCGTACGGATAAAACGTTTGATTGAACGCGCGAAGCTCATGCACTCTTGCGCGCCTCGACTGTCTCGCCTGGGAATGTTCCGCTCATGAGTCGTCTGTCCTCCTATTCGCGCGAGCAATTGCTCGCCAGCGCACGCGGCGAGTTGTTCGGCGCCGACGCCGCGCGCCTGCCCAACGATCCGATGCTGATGTTCGACCGCATCGTCGCCATCGACGAGACCGGCGGCGCGCACGGCAAGGGCGTGATCCGCGCCGAACTGGATATCCGCCCGGACCTGTGGTTCTTCGGATGCCATTTCATCGGCGATCCGGTGATGCCCGGCTGCCTGGGCCTGGATGCGATGTGGCAGTTGACCGGCTTCTTCCTGACCTGGCTGGGCGCGCCCGGCCGCGGCCGCGCGCTGGGCGTGGGCGAAGTGAAGTTCACCGGGCAGGTGCTGCCCACCGCCAAGCAGGTGGTGTACGAGATCGACATCAGCCGGGTGATCAACCGCAAGCTGGCGATGGCGGTGGCCGACGGCCGCATGTCGGTGGACGGGCGCGAGATCTATACCGCCAAGGACCTGCGCGTGGGCCTGTTCACTTCGACGGAGGCATTCTGATGCGGCGCGTGGCAATTACCGGAATGGGCATCACGTCGTGCCTGGGCAACGACCTGGACAGCGTGTCGCGCGCCTTGCGCGAAGGCCGCGCCGGCATCCGCCATAACCCGCAGGCGGTCGAGGCCGGCCTGCGCAGCCAGATCGGCGGCGATGTGCAACTGGACCTGGACGCGGCGATCGACCGCAAGCTCAAGCGCTTCATGGGCGACGCCTCGGCCTACGCCTACCTGGCGCTGCGCGATGCGCTGGCCGATGCCGGCCTGGACGAGGCGGCGATCAGCGACCCGCGGATCGGCCTGATCGCCGGCTCCGGCGGCGGCTCCAGCCATTGGCAGGTGGAAGCGGCGGATCTGCTGCGCAACCGCGGCGTGCGCAAGGTCGGCCCGTACATGGTGCCGCGCACGATGTGTTCGGCGGTGTCGGCGAGCCTGGCCACCGCGTTCAAGATCAAGGGCGTGAGCTACTCGTTGTCGGCCGCGTGCGCGACCTCGGCGCACTGCATCGGCGCGGCGGCGGACCTGATCCGCCACGGCCAGCAGGACGTGATGTTCGCCGGCGGCGGCGAAGAGCTGGACTGGACCATGAGCCTGATGTTCGACGCCATGGGCGCGCTGTCCACCGGCTTCAACGACACGCCGGCGGTGGCCTCGCGGCCCTACGACGCCGCGCGCGACGGCTTCGTCATCGCCGGCGGCGGCGGCATGCTGGTGCTGGAGGACTACGACCATGCGATGGCGCGCGGCGCGCGCATCCACGCCGAACTGGTCGGCTACGGCGTGACCTCCGATGGCGCCGACATGGTGGCCCCGTCCGGCGAAGGCGCGGTGCGCTGCATGCGCATGGCGCTGCAGGGCGTGGACGCGCCGATCGACTATCTCAACACCCATGGCACCTCGACGCCGCTGGGCGATGTCACCGAGCTGGATGCGGTGCACGCGGTGTTCGGCGATGCGGTGCCGCCGCTGTCCTCGACTAAGGCGCTGTCCGGGCATTCGCTGGGCGCGGCGAGCGTGCACGAGGCGATCTACTGCCTGCTGATGCTGCGCGACGGCTTCATCGCCGGCTCGGCCAATATCGACACGCTGGATCCGCGCGCCGAGGGCTTCCCGATCGTGCGCGAGAGCCGCGACGCGGACTTGCGCACGGTGATGTCCAACAGCTTCGGCTTCGGCGGCACCAACGCCGCGCTGGTGTTCGCCAAGGCCTGACCGTATCCAGGCCGCACGGCGCCTTTGAGGGCGCCGTGGCGCGGCTCAGAGTTCCAGTTGCTTCACGTCGTGTCGCCCGGCGGCCTCGTCCTTGTGCGGTTCCGGCTTGGCCGGTGGCGCTGAGGGCGGAGGCGGCGGAGGCGGAGGTGGCGAACTCGGCTTCGGCGGATGCCGCTCGACCCACTGGATCGTCGCGGGCGTGGGCGGCCACGAAGGCGATGCCGACGGTGCGGGAGCAGACGGCGGCACCGGTTGCAGTCCCATAGATTCGCGCTGGCGGCGGTCGCTGTCCTGGCGTTGCAACTCCTTCGCCAGTTCCTTGTTGTAGCGGGGATTGAGCGCGTCCGGTGGCGGGATCTGATGCATCCGCTCGCCCGGCGGCGTCCATGCCGGCGTGGCGCTCACGGCCTCGGACGCGGACGCCTGCGGTGGAGGGGGCGCCCGCCATTGCGGCGCCAACTGCCGCTGCAGCGGTGCCGGGATCTGCGCTGGACCAGCGGCAGTCGCCGCGCTTTCCAGCGGGCGGTAACGCGCGCGTTCGCGTGCCCACGGCTGGCCGCGATAGTGCGTGTCCCAGTAGCGGTCCAGCGCGAAGCCGACCGTGGGCACACCGAGCGAGGCACCGGGCGCGACGCCCTGCCCGTGTTCGTGAAAGTCGATTGCACCAGCCGGCAGCCAGCCGCGTTTCTCGCGCCAGCTGACATCGCACCAGGCCCAATCCCGTGTGCAGCCATGCACCTGCAACGCGTCGTCGGTGGCCGGCGTAGCCACGCGCGGATACTCCGGCGCCGGGCCGGCGCGCAGACTGGCGCCGATGCGCACCGTGCCGCTGCCGTCCTGCGCCAATGCCGGCGCGGCCATGCCCAACAGCAACGGCGTCCACCACCCTGCTCGCTTCATGCGGTCCTCCTTGTGCAGTGCGGCGGTGTCCTGCGCCGCGGTCGCGGCGGCGAAGATCGACGTGCCGCTGTGCTGTGTTCTAGCACAGAGGAGCTGGGATTCGGGATTCGGGATTCGGGATTCGGGATGACCAGCCTGCGGCTGTTGAAAGCCGGGAATCGGGAATCGGGAATCGGGACGGCAGCGTAGTCCGCGGAGCACAATCGCTGCAAAGCGATCCAGTGCGCCGATAAAAAACAGCTGCTTTTGTGGGAGGGGCTTCAGCCCCGACGGGCTTTCCCGGGAAAGCCCGTCGGGGCTGAAGCCCCTCCTTGTATCTGGACCTGTCGCCCCTAAACCGGCGTCATGTCTTCCGACTGAGCATCGCAGGAGGTGCGGGGTGTCCAGTCGCTACTAAAGCTTCGAGCTTGCATTGTAGATCGGCGCCGCCCTCCACATGATGGCCCTTGTGGGTCCGCACGGACAACAGTGTCCGACCGATGTCGTGAACTCGT